>JAYRNL010000161.1:0-4775 GCA_041912235.1 Cyclobacteriaceae bacterium | reverse complement strand
GGAGGCTGGTTTCCGGATCATCCTTCAGGACCCCAATGTGAAGGCCATCCTGATCAATATTTTTGGCGGGATTGTCCGCTGCGACCGGGTAGCCAGCGGGGTGGTAGAGGCCTATAAGAAGGTCGGAAACATCCCGGTGCCCATCATTGTGCGGCTCCAGGGCACCAACGCCGAGGAGGGCGCCAAGATTATCAAGGAGTCCGGTTTGAAAGTATTTTCGGCCATTATGCTTAAGGAGGCGGCCGAAAAAATCACCCAGGTTTTGGCCAAATAGCCGGTTTCCTTCTTGGGTTAAATTTGATAAATTGCCAGAATTACGGGCATTTTTGATGAAGCGCACCCTCCTTCTTGGCTTGCTTGCCTTGACCCTATCTGCAGACCTCGCCTCCGGGCAGAGTTTCTACGCCATGCGCCGCCAGCGGTCGCTGATTTTTGTGGGAGGCGTTGGGACTGCCAGCTATCTGGGTGAACTGGCCAATGATGGAGATTACCTGCAGGCCAAGCCCACGGTCAACGTCGGTTTACAGTATTACCTGACGCGTCAGATATCAGTGCGGGCCGATTTTACCTGGTTTCAACTCACGGGGAGCGATTCTAAGGCGGATGATGCAAGTCGTAAGAAGAGGAACCTCTCCTTCTATTCCAATAATTTTGAAATGTCCGTCGTAGGGATATACAATTTCTATCCCCATGGCCGGACCTTTTATCAGCGCCCGGCCTTCAACTTTTATGGCTTTGCCGGTATTGGTTTGATGTACTTCAATCCCAAGGCCGACTACCAGGGTAGCAGTTATTCCTTGCACGACCTCAAGACGGAATTGGTGAGCTACAGTACAGTGACGCCTGTTATCCCGGCAGGTCTGGGCGTTCGCTTTAAGCTGGGCCCGTTCATGAACGTTTCCTTTGAAGGCGGATATCGGATGACCTTCACCGACTACCTCGACGATGTCAGCACGATCCATAACGATGCCAGCAAATTCTCCGATCCTATTGCGGCGGCTCTCTCCGACCGTCGTCCTGAGCTCGGGCTTGCGCCGGCGGCCGATGGCACGCAGCGGGGCAACCCAAAGGCCAATGATGCCTATATCCTTTATAATGTCAAGCTGGAATACTACCTGCCAGGGAACTTCCTTCAGGGGAACCGTGGGCCAAAGTCTGTTAAACAGAACCGTAAGGCTTTCTACCGGTATAACAAGCGTGGCGGGTTGAGGAAGTGAGCCACGGATTACACAGATTTACACAGATTTAATACAAGACTGAGTTGAGGGAACTGAGAGCGTTGTACAGATGTCTCAGTTGAGGTCGGTCAAGCGCTGGGTGTCAAGGACTTCGTAGCGGGAGTAGTTGCTTTTGTACTCGGGGACCAATTCCTTCATCAGGGCCACCATTTTCAGTTCGTTGCGATCGTTGACGAGGTCGTTGAACAACTCCACGTAACGATTGATCTCTTCATAGGAATATTCCTGGACCCGGGCGATGAGGATTTTCTTGTGGTGCGTGGGGATAGTATTTTCCTGGTTCGAAAGCAATTCCTCGTAGAGTTTCTCCCCTTCCCTCAGTCCGGTAAAGTGAATTTCGATATCGCGGTCCGGTTCAAGACCTGAAAGCCAGATCATCTTTCTCGCCAGATCCAGAATCTTCATGGATTTCCCCATGTCAAAGATGTAAATCTCGCCCCCCTGACCCATCGTGCCTGCTTCCAAAACCAATTGGCAGGCCTCCGGTATGGTCATGAAGAAGCGGGTAATTTCCGGGTGGGTAACGGTTACTGGTCCACCCAACTTGATCTGTTTGGTAAACAAGGGAATGACCGAGCCATTTGATCCCAGCACGTTGCCAAACCGCGTGGTAACAAACGCGGTACGGCTTGGCTGGCCAGAGGTGTGATTGTTAAGCGATTGCACATATATCTCTGCGATCCGCTTGGAACAACCCATTACATTGGTAGGGTTAACGGCCTTGTCGGTTGAAATCATCACGAACTTCTTGACTCCCACCTGAACCGAAATATCGGCCAGGATCTTCGTGCCCAAAATATTGCACACGACCGCCTCCGAGGGATGACTTTCCATCATGGGCACGTGCTTGTAGGCCGCCGCATGATAAACCACTTCCGGCTTCTGTTCAGAAAAGATCGCCGCAATCCGCTCCTTGTTGGTGATATCGGCCAGGCAAATGACCAGCTTTACACCGGGTGAGGCGATCACGAGTTCACGCTCCAACTCATATAATGCCGACTCCGCCTGGTCGATGGCGATTAGACACTCTGGTTTGTGCTGCACCACCTGATGCGCCAGTTCCCGACCGATGGAACCTGCCGCCCCGGTAATACATACACGTTTGCCCTTCAAATCCCTCTCCACATTTTCCTTGTTAAGCCGGATCGCTTCCCGGCCCAACAGGTCCTCGATATTCAATTCCTTGATCTGGTTGAAGCTCAACTCCCCTTTTGCCCACCGGTCGATGGGCGGAATGAGGCGAACACGGATCCGGTGCTGCACGCATTGCTCCACCAATTCACTTCGTCTTTCCAGGTCGATATCCCTGGAAGCAATGACCATCTCATCAAAGGCACGGTCGCGCAGCAGTTGCTCAAGTTCAGTTCTCCGTGCGCTGTAGATTCTCACCCCATCCAGCACCTTGCCGATCTTGTTCTGGTCATCCTCCATGAATCCGATGACGCGCATACGCTTCGAAGACTCCAGCACGTGACGGGTAATGATGGCCGTTTGCCCCGCACCGTAAATCAACACCCTCGCACGCTTCAACATCTGGTCTTCATAGTAAGAGAATATGTACTTGACCAGCAAGCGGTAGTTGAACAAGAACAGGAACGATCCCAGGAAACTGATCAGCACCACCGAATAGGGCACCGCGTAGGGCAGGTTGTTAGATTTATAGAAAAGATTTACGCCCACCACGAGCGCCAGGTTGAGCACGACCATGAAGAATATCCGCGCGCCGTCCTGGAGGCCCGTGTAGCGGATGATTCCCTTATAGCTACCGGTAAGCAGAATAGCGACCAGTCCGCAGATCGCGTACACGAGAATTCCGCGCTGGTATTCATGGAGGATCAGGTCATTCAGGGCGAAGTTGAAGCGCAGCAGAAAGCCCAGGAATACCGAAAATGAAATGAACGCGAGGTCAATGAAGATGATCACCCATCGCGGCAGAATCCGGAGGTTCCGGACCAGTTTGATCCACCACTGAATCACGACTTACGGGAAGATTTGAAGCGGGCCCACAAATTCCTTGCCCCCAGCAGCGCGCCGCCGCCGATCAACCATTCAATGCCGGTTATCGGCACATCGGGGTCGCCACCGGGGTCACCGGGTTGGGCAGATACGAGGAGCGGCATGCAGAGGAGCGCCAGCGCGAGAAGGGTGTTTAGAATCCTCATGTCTACCTGATTATCACTTTGTGGGTTACCGACCGGGAAACAGAGCTCAATCTTAGCAAATACATTCCTTTCGAAAGCGTGCGGACGTCCAATTCACCGCGCCATCCCCCCTGCTCTTCCCTCATAGTAATGTCAGCCACTGCACGACCGCTCATGTCTAACAAGCGGCCTTGAACGGGCTCACTTCCGAAGGCGTGAACTGTTAACACATCGGCTACCGGGTTTGGATATACCTGGATAACGCGCTCTTCATCCTCCAACCCTGTTACAAGGGTTATGTAATCAACCGATGCGGACCAATCCGTGCAGCCCTTATCGCTGGTAACTTTCACCGCAAAATACCCGGGCGTCATCAACATGGATGGCGGAATAATCAACACCTGTTCCGTTTCCCCCGCCATGGGCTCGTTGTTGTAATACCATTGGTTTCCCGTTGGCGCCGATGAAGACAACCGATACGGGACAGACGCATCAATCTTGGGCAAGTCCATTTTGTTCACCTGCACGACCACTTCTTTCCTGGAAGCACCTTCGCATCCATTGGCATTGACGGCGGAAATGAAGTACGTCTGGTTATCGTCGAGGTAATCCGTCGTGTAGGTTAAGCCTTCCGCAAGCATCGATCCCCCGGTAGGCCGGTCATACCAGCGATAGGTAATATTACCGGCGTCCAAACGCGTTAGTTCAAGACTTGTGGATTCACCTGCACAAATGGCCGGCGCGGAGTACGAAAACCCGGCAACAATACTTGCCTCATCCACATCCGCCACCACGTCGGTAACGACAGGCGAAAAACAACCCTGGGTGCTGATCGCCTTCAGCTTGTAAACCTTGTCGGATGGCAAGGGAGGCGTTGTGAACTGATTCCCTGTAAAGGCCAGGGTCTCGCCATCAGCCTCGTACCACCAATATTGCGAGCCGGCCGGTGCGCCCGATGCGGTCAATACGTGCGAGCCTCCCGGGCATACCGCGGCGACTGCAGACACCGCTTCGGGGATATAACCGAAATTGTTCACCGAAGCCACAATCTCCATACGATCACCTTCACAACCTGTGCCGGTAACAAATGCTACATAGTACTTGGTACTCTTGATCAGCACCGGGGTGTCCCACTCCGCAGTCGGTGAACCGTTCAACGGCGTTACGGAGGTCGGCGAGTCATACCAGTTGAAGGAGCCTCCCTGCAGGCTCGCGTTCGCGGTGAAATGAATTGAATTGCCACTGCAAACCGCAGGCGTATTGGATTGAATGATCACATCGGATGTCAGGTTAGCGACCGCTGCCATCACCGGCACACGATTTCCCTCGCATCCCGCGGCGTTGACAATAGATACGTAATAGGTAGCCGTGTCGGTCAATACCGGGGTGATGAATT
>JAYRNL010000160.1:0-32393 GCA_041912235.1 Cyclobacteriaceae bacterium | reverse complement strand
TAGACTTTTTCCGTATGAAAGCCGCCGTATTCAAAGGCAGCGCCCAGCCGCTGCAGGTTGGTGAATTCCCGGTGCCCAGACCTGTAAAGGACCAGGTCCTGATTCAAATTAAGGCGGCCGCCCTGAACCACCGGGATCTCTGGATACAGGAAGAGCAGCAAACAGTCAGCCGCCCGGAAGGAATCATTCTGGGATCGGATGGAGTTGGGATTGTCACCGATGTTGGCGAGGATGCCGATCCCCTGCTGGTGGACATGGGTGTGATCATCAACCCCAGCATGGAATGGGGATCCAACCCGGCCGTACAAGCCGATAACTTTAAGATCCTTGGGTTTCCGGATCATGGAACGTTCGCAGAGTACATCACGGTTTCGAAGAAGTATATTTTTGAGCAACCGGAGGGACTGAGCCTGGAAGAGTGCGCGGCTGTTCCATTGTCCGGTCTCACTGCCTACCGCGCCTTGTTTTCGAAAGCCCGTCTCAGGGCGAAGGAAAAGGTACTTATTACTGGAATCGGGGGTGGCGCTGCGTTGTGGGCGCTGACACTGGCCGTGGCTTACGGTGCCCGCGTATTTGTCACCTCAGGCTCGGATGAAAAGATTCAAAAGGCAATGGCCCTGGGAGCGGGCGGAGGATTCAACTACAGGAATCCAGGCTGGAGTGACGAAGCAGCAAAAGCGGCGAGTGGAGGATTTGATATCATCATCGACAGTGCGGGCGGCGACGGGTTCTCCAAACTCATTGAATTGGCTCTCCCCGGTGGGCGCATCGTGAACTTCGGCAGGACAGCAGGAGCCATCACCAACATTGCCACCCGATTGCTTTACTGGAAGCAGCTGTCCATCTTCGGCAGTACGATGGGCACACGTGACGAGTTCCTCTCGTTGATCGATTTCATTGAAAGCCGAAAGCTTAAGCCAGTGATTGATTCGGTGTACCCGCTGGATAAGATCACGGATGCCTTTGAACGTATGAAGTCCCCCGATCATTTTGGCAAGATTGTTATCCGTCTTTGACGGATTATCGATTCAACTGATAATGTTATTATGAAAGAATTTCCAAAGACCGAGAAGACGGCGATCACCCGTCTTCCCAAGCGCGGTACCTACGACAAGGATACCATCTACGCCATCCTGGACGAAGCCCTTTATTGCACAATGGCCTGGTCCGATAACGGTGAGCCGTTCCAGGTTCCTACAGGTTTCTGCAGGATCGACGACCGGCTGTACGTGCATGGATCGGTAGGGAGTCATTACATGCGGTTGCTGGCAGAGAAGAAACTTCCGGTTTGCCTTGGGGTGACCTTGATCGATGGAATTGTGCTGGCCCGGTCTGCGTTCCACCACTCTGTCAACTACCGCTCGGTCATTCTGTTTGCCCGGCCTGACCGGGTTACTGATCCGGATGAGTTGTACAAGGCCTTGGAGGTCTTCACGAACAAAATGTGCCCTGGACGATGGGAGGATGTGCGCAAGCCGACAGACAACGAGTGGAAAGCCACTATGGTACTTTCCTTTCCAATCGAAGAGGCATCCGCCAAGATTCGCACGGGTCCACCTAAAGATGATGAGGAGGATTATGGCATGGATGTCTGGGCAGGGGTACAGCCATTGACCCTTCAACGAGGAACGTGCATCCCCGATCCTCAACTCAAAGCCGGTGTTGGCCTGCCCGGATATCTACGAAATTGACCTGGCCTGTTCATACGGGCAAGCTGCCCTGGGCTGGGGAAGCCCGGCGAAAAAAGCTATCTTTGCGCACCCCTTGTAGAATCCAGTTGATTTGGCGGGTTTTTTCGCTGAACTATTTGATCTGGTTAGGGGTTAGTTTCGGTGAAGACATCAACTAACGCATAAACTCAAGCATCAATGGGCAGACCTCCGATCCTTCCAAAAAAGAAAAAAGACGGCTATTATATCGAAATCCGCAACAAAGGCGCCAAGTCGGGCACGATTATCATCCGCGACACGGAGCAGGCCATGCTTCAGGCCGCCAAGCAGTATGAAACCACGAAGGACGTGATCATCCTTGGCAAACACGAAAACGGCAAGCGCGTAGTAGAGGAAGGCAAGAAGAAGGTCAAGGCGTAGTCTCCTCCTTACCCGGGATTTATTTAGAACGGCAGATCGTCGGCTGATCCATTCGTCGCATTTCCTGCGCTGAATGGCTCTTCACCGATTGGGTCCATGGAATTGCTGCCTCCACTGCTTCCTGCTTTCTCTATCTTCCAGGCCCGGGCTTCCGTATACCAACGGCCATTGTATTCCCGGCTCTCCAGATCGACAGCCACGTTTACCTGATCACCCACGGCCACACCAAACTGGTCGATCTTATCACCCCAGATGCTCAGGCAAACCTTCTTGGGGTACTGCGATTGCGTCTCGACTATGAACTCCTGTTTCTTCCAGGGGCCCTTTTTGCCCATTCCCGATTGCAAGGGAAGAAGCTGAATCACTTTTCCTTTCAATTCCATGCTCATGGTGCAAGGTTACTACTTTTCCCGAAGGTTCCTAAAGAACTGCTCCAGAAGCGATTTACTGGTATCCGCTCCCGGACCCTTGCTCACCTCGGTGCGCGGATGAAGTAAGGGTGAGCGAACCAACTGGTAACCCCGTTGCACATCTTCGGCGCCAAACACTAATCGCTTAAGTTGTGACCAATGCAAGGCTCCCGCGCACATCGGGCAGGGTTCCAACGTCACATAGAGGGTGCACTCATCAAGGTATTTCGAACCGAGGTAATGAGCGGCCGATGTGATCGCCAGCATTTCGGCATGAGCTGTTGCATCGTTCAGACGCTCCACCTGGTTGTGGGCACGGGCGATGATTTTGTTCCGGCAAACCACCACGGCACCAACCGGAATCTCCCCTTCTTCAAATGCCTTGCGCGCTTCCTTGAGCGCCTCCCGCATGAATTCATCGTCGCCCGGAGTTTCCATGCATTAGGGGTTCAGCTCAGTTGACCCGAACGCGCTTCATCATCTCCATGGCCAGGGGCCTCCACATTTCTTCCTGATCCTTGGGGCAGGAAAACGTGAAGACCAGGGTGCGGTCGCGTTGAACGAGGTACTGAATGAATGTATACTTGAGAACCGGGTCCTGCAATCCCTGACGGCGCTCGCCACTGATCCTGGATTCAAATTCAAAATAGATGAACTTCTTTTTGTGCACCCGGTGAATTCCCTCACTCAGAAAATCAACCCGGTCGTAAAGGTTCTGCAGGCTGGCTTTGAAAAATTTCCCGGCCAACTCCACGTCGGCATCGGGCCAATTCGTTGCACTAATGTTAACGCTGAAATCAGTCAGCCGATCAACGTTTGTAAAGGCCCCCAGCGGCGCCCGCACCGAGGGGAACCGCTGCGCCATATCATCCGGGGTCATAGGCACAAGCAGGTCGGGAACCGAAACAGTAACGCCATCCGGCAGCTTCGCCTTGACCCACTTGACCGAAGCCAGCGATGACAAGGCAAGAGCAAGTACGATGGCCCCTGTTTTCCAAAGGCCGCGCAATGTTATCAGGGTGGTTTTATTAACTTGCACGCCCAAAATTAATCAATTTCAAATGCTTCGGACTCATACGTGCGGCGAACTGAGGATTAAGGACGTCGAACAGCGGGTAACACTCACCGGGTGGGTACAGCGCCTGCGCGACAAAGGCAGCCTGGTGTGGGTCGACCTGCGGGACCGGTACGGAATTACCCAACTTTTCCTCGAAGAGGGGAAGACCGACCCAGCGTTGATAGACGTGGTGCGTCAATTGGGGCGTGAATATGTGGTACGCGTTTCCGGGACCGTCGCGGAACGACAATCCAAGAACGACAAGATGCCGACCGGGGATATTGAAATCCGGGTGGAGTCATTGGAAGTTTTGAACCCGAGCAAACTGCCTCCGTTCACCATTGAAGACGATACCGACGGTGGTGATGACCTGAGGATGAAATTTCGCTATCTCGACCTACGGAGAACGCCGGTGCGTGAAAGCCTGCAACTCCGTCACAAGATGGCCCAACAAACCCGTGCCTACCTCGACGGACAGCATTTCATCGAAGTGGAGACCCCGGTGCTGATCAAGTCTACCCCGGAGGGTGCCAGGGATTTTGTAGTTCCCTCCCGCATCCATCATGGAGAATTCTACGCCTTGCCGCAGTCGCCGCAGACTTTCAAGCAACTGCTGATGGTCTCCGGATTTGACCGCTATTACCAGATTGTCAAATGCTTCCGTGACGAGGATCTCCGTGCCGATCGGCAACCGGAGTTCACGCAGATTGACTGTGAGATGGCGTTTGTAACGCGGGAGGACATCCTGAGCACATTTGAAGGCCTCATCCGCCACCTGTTCAAGGCGGTGAAAGAGATCGACCTCCCCTCCTTGCCGCATATGACCTTCGCCGATGCCATGACCACCTACGGCTCGGACAAACCCGATACACGGTTTGGAATGAATTTCGTCGAGATCACCGATCTTGTAAAAGGGAAAGGCTTCCAGGTTTTTGACAGCGCAGAACTCGTGGTGGGCATTTGCGCCCCGGCCGCTGCCGGCTACACCCGTAAACAGATCGACGAGCTTACCGAATTTGTAAAGCGCCCGCAGATTGGCGCCAAAGGTTTGGTCTATGCGCGTTACGAAGCCGGGGGATCACTCAAGTCAAGTGTGGACAAATTCTACGATGAGGAAGAGTTGAAGAAGTGGGCGTCCGCATTCCAGGCTAACCCCGGCGATTTAATGCTGATCCTCGCCGGACCCGCTGACTCCACCCGGAAGGCGCTCAATGAACTGCGCCTTCAGATGGGAACGCAGCTCGGTCTCCGCGACAAGAACAAATTTTCCGCGCTCTGGGTAATTGACTTTCCGTTGCTCGAATGGGATCCTGAGGCAAAGCGCTACAACGCCATGCACCATCCCTTTACATCACCCAAACGCGAAGACCTTCACTTGCTCGACAAGGAGCCCGGGAAAGTTCGAGCCAATGCCTACGACATGGTGATCAATGGCACGGAGGTAGGCGGTGGTTCAATACGGATCCACGATCGCTCCACCCAACAGCTCATGTTCAGCAAACTGGGATTTACAGAAGAAGATGCCAAGAAGCAGTTTGGATTCCTAATGGACGCCTTTGAATACGGTGCCCCACCCCATGGGGGCATAGCATTCGGTTTTGACCGTTTGTGCTCACTTTTCGGTGGCGCCGACAGCATCAGGGATTTTATTGCCTTCCCCAAGAACAATGCCGGAAGGGATACCATGATTGACACGCCTTCGACCATTTCCGCCGAACAGCTGAAGGAACTGGGGATAACGGTGAAGCCCTAAGCACCCAGCTTTCAAACCGGACGTCAGATCATTCAGACCAACAGCCTGATCGTTTCGTTTGCGTCGATGTTGATATCATCCTCACCCACCTGGTCAAAGGGATCTTCCAGGTGATCCTGGATATTATCGAGGCTCACCAGGATGAAGCTATACAAGACAGGCATGACGTATTCAAGGCTAGCGGAGAAATCGTGAAACGTGCTGGCAAAGTACGGACCGTAAATGATCGGAAATACATAGATGAAGACTTTGCTGTATGTGCGCAAGGTGATCGGCGTACGGTACTGGTAGATGATTTTCAGGTTATCGAACGCAATCACCATTTTGCTAAGGTATTGGCTGACGCGAGATATCTCACCGCTCTGAACACCGTACTTTCGCATCTCCATGGTAATGTGCGACAGTTTTGAAACCAGCTGGAAGAACTCTTCTTCTTTCTTTTCCCATTTGTCCCTGTTCTTCAAGGTCAGGAGTTCCTTAGTCTTATGGACCATTTCCGTGGTCAGAGCCCGGGTGCGCTCGGCCAAGTCATTATTCTGGTCAGAAGGCCAGTCGCGTGTTGCGTAGTAGATGGCAATGGCATGTCCCCGGAAATCAGCCCACCGCTGCAGCGCCGTTTCGCGCCGGTTGTACGCTGAGCCAATGGAGAATACAACGGGGAATACGATAGCGACGCCCACCAGCATGTCTGGAAACTTGGCGGTGAGCCCCAAGGTAAAGCAGAGGTAACTGCAGAATACCGAGAGAAGGGTAAGAACGTACGTTTTCCAATTGATAATCAGGGAAAAGCTCCGGGCTAATTTTCTCGCTTCCATGGTCAGGGGTTTATTATCCCTAAGTTTTACAAAATCCCCTGATATTAACAATGTGTTAAGTCATGTTAACACCATCTTAATATTCAACTCTTCCGATTGACAACGGTGGCGCTTGCCTGTGCGACCGGGAAAACGACCAAATCGGCAACCACCACGTGTGCAGGGCGGGTCAGGGTAAACAGGATCAGGTCCGCGATATCTTCTCCATGCAGGGGCTGCAGGCCTTTGTAGGGTAAGGAGGCGCGTTCCGGATCGCCCTTGAATCGAACTGCAGAAAATTCTGTTTCTACCAACCCCGGGCTTATCTGCGTAACCTTGATTCCGGCGGCATTGAGGTCGATACGCATTCCTTTGGTCAATGCGTCTACGGCAAATTTGCTGGCGCAATACACATTTCCCCCGGCATACACTTCACGGCCGGCGATTGATCCAATGTTGATCACGTGCCCCGACCTGCGCTCTACCATGCCGGGCAGTATCTCACGA
Organism: Cyclobacteriaceae bacterium; assembly: GCA_041912235.1. GTDB lineage: Bacteria > Bacteroidota > Bacteroidia > Cytophagales > Cyclobacteriaceae > ELB16-189. Next base: position 25,782 of record JAYRNL010000160.1, on the reverse strand, counting down.
GATACATATAGCAAACCTTTCACGTTGGCATCGATCATGGCCTCCCAATCATCGATGTTGCCGGTCTGAATAGGGTCCAGGCCATGGGCTCCGCCTGCGTTGTTGATGAGGATATCGACCTTACGCCATTCACCTGTCAGGGATTGAATGGCCGCCGAGACTTCACTGCGCTTCGTTACATCAAAGGTCAGCGTAAGGACTTCCGTGAGTTTTCCAAGTTCATCCCTCAGGTTCTTCAGTCGATCAACCCGGCGCCCGGTAAGGATAAGTTTGAAATCCTTGCCTGCAAGGGCACGGGCGGTAGCTTCACCTATACCCGAGGTGGCACCCGTAATGAGAGCGATTCGCTTATCGGCCATTATTGGAAAATGAAATAAACGGAAATGGTATTCGTGTTGATGTATTTCAGCGGTTGGCTGTAGACACTGCTCTCGGAGCCGAGCATATTCACCAAGCCGTAGGAGTACCGGATTTCGGGCGAGAATTTGAACAAGGGAAAATACAGGTCAAACCCAATTCCCGCATCGATGCTCAGGTTGAACCGCTTGATATCAATGGCCTCCGAGGTGGTCTCCTGGTCGTTCTTACCGGAGGCCTCATAGCCAGGCGTGAGCCCTCCCACCATATACATACGCACGTTGCCGCGACGCATGGACTTGTATTTCAGCAGCACCGGGATTTCGACCATGGTCGTTTCGACGAGTTGCGTGCGGCTGGTGTAATTGGTGTAGTAGTAAGTAAGCTTGTGGTTGTAGAATCCCGCTTTCGGCATGATGCGAAGATCAAGCATTTCATGGAGCCGGAGGTTCACAAGAAACCCCAGCGAGAAGCCCGTGGAAAAACTGGGTTGCACTGAGTGTACAGTGTCGAAGTTCTGGGTAACGAAATTGTCGTTATACTTGATCTCATACGACGACGTATGAATGCCGATCATAAAGCCATAGCTGAATTTCCGCCGGTCGAACTCCGGGTTATTGCGCGGTGCCCACTTGAAATGTTGTGAAGAGGAAGGCAGCGCCATCAGCAGCAGTGCGGCTACTTGGAACCCCAGTACAATGAACTTATTCCGAAGGTAAGAGGATCGCATTGCGGATTTTTATAGCCCAGCGCCGAGAGTACGTTCAGGAAATCAGTGCCATCCGGGAAGGCCTTTACCGACTCCGGGAGGTAGCGGTACGCAGAAGAATCCCGTGATATCCAGCGGCCTATCCTCGGCAAGATGGCGGTAAAATACAGGTTGTACAACTGCTTCATCGGGAATTTTGAAGGCCTGGAGAATTCAAGGATCACCACCCTTCCACCGGGTCTGACCACCCGCAGCATCTCGCTCAGACCGAGCTCCAGGTTCTCAAAGTTCCGGACACCAAAGGCAACGATCACCGCGTCAAAAAAATTATCCTCAAATGGAAGTTTTTCTGAATCACCGGTGAGCAACTCAATGCGGGTATCCATGCCTCGGTTCTTCAACTTGGTACGGCCCACCTCCAGCATTCCCTCGGAGATATCCACCCCAATTACCTTCTCGGGATTGAGCGACAACGATTCAATGGCAAAATCACCCGTGCCGGTGGCAACATCGAGAATTATCCTGGGATGCAGATCACCAAGCAGCCGGATCGCCTTCCTGCGCCACAGGATGTCGATGCCGAGGCTGAGAAAATGATTGAGAAAGTCATAGCGGCGGCTGATGTTGTTGAACATCCTGGCCACCTGCTGCTTCTTTGCGCCCGGGTCTTCCTGGTAGGGGACTACTACACTCATCCGACAGACAGAACCAATTGATTTGATCTGCGATTTACAACTTTTGTCTGAGACCCCTGAGCCCGCCCCTGAATTAACCCGATCTAATCGGTATTATTGCATGACGATCATGACCATCAAGACCGCCGATTTTGTTGTCAGTAATACCAATCCTTCGGCCTGTCCTGCGCCAGACAAACCGGAATTTGCCTTCATCGGCCGCTCGAACGTCGGCAAATCCTCCCTGATCAACATGCTGGTGAACCGACGAAACCTGGCCAAGACATCCTCTAACCCCGGCAAGACTCAAACCATCAACCATTTCCTCATCAACGAAGCCTGGTACCTCGTGGATCTCCCCGGGTACGGGTACGCCACCGTGAGCCGTTCGAAGAGCCGCGCATGGACGCCCATGATTGAAACCTATCTCGCTAAACGGGACAACCTGGTAACCACCTTCGTGCTGATCGATTCCCGCCTTGAACCGCAACGCCTTGACCTGGAGTTTATCACGTGGATGGGCACAGAGGGAATTCCCTTTGCCATGGTTTTCACCAAGGCAGACAAGATCTCCCGCCGTCAGCTGCAGCAGAGCCAGGCATTGTGGAAGAAGAAACTTCAGGAAACGTGGGAGGAACTCCCGATCATGTTTGTCACCTCCGCCACGGACCGGGCTGGTCGCGAAGAACTGCTCACCTACATCGCTTCCCTGATGAACACAGATTAATCATTATTTTTGCCGCGAAACTATTGCCCATGGAATTGAAAGATCTCGCCAGCGTCTCCGGGAAAGGAGGGTTGTTCAAAGTGTTGAAGCCTGGAAAATCAGGTATGATCCTTGAGTCCCTCGATGACCCCAAGGTGCGCCTGGTGGCCAATCCGAACATGAAGCTCTCGTTGCTTGACGAAATCTCGATTTATACCCGATCCAAAGAAGGTACGGCACCACTTGCGGACGTGCTGCGAAAAATAAACAAAGAGTTCCCCGATGATTTGGGTGTGGACGGCAATTCTGATTCAGCCGAACTCCGCAGCTTCATCAAGTCTGTATTGCCGGACTACGATGAAGAGCGCGTTTATGTTTCCGACATCAAGAAACTGGTGAAGTGGTTCGAGACCATCCGGAAAATGGCGCCTGAAGTTCTTGCGGATACTCCTTCTCCCGCCAAGAGCTAGTTTAGAAACGAAACAGCTTTCTCCACCATTCTTTTGGAACCCACATAGAACGGAACACGCTGGTGGAGTGCGCCGGGTGTAATGTCCATGATCCTGCCCTTGCCGTCAGTGGCCATTCCGCCTGATTGTTCGGCGATAAAGGCAAGCGCATTGCACTCATACATCAACCGAAGCTTTCCGTTTTTGTCTTTTGCCGTGGCCGGATAGATGTAGATTCCTCCTTTGAGCATGTTTCGGTGAAAGTCAGCGACAAGGGAACCGATATAGCGAGCCGTGAATCCTTTCTCTTTGCAGAACTCGATGTACCGTTTCACGCCGGGAGCAAACGAGAGGGACTGCCCTTCGTTGATGGAATAAATCTTGCCATCCTCGGGCATTTTCAAATCCGGATGGGACAGGAAATATTCTCCCAGGGTTGCCTCGTAGGTAAACCCGTTAACACCATGGCCCGTGGTGTACACCAACATCGTGGAAGACCCGTACAAAATATATCCGGCGGCTACCTGCTGCGAACCCCGTTGAAGTATGTCCTCGGGTTGAATGGGTGTGCCCACGGGGCTAATGCGCCGGTAGATTGAAAATATCGTGCCGATGGACACGTTGACATCGATATTGGATGAGCCGTCGAGCGGATCGATGGCAATTACATACTTGCCATCGTTGTTGAGGTCCACGTAGGACTCCGTCTCCTCTGAAATCAGTGCACAAGCCTCCCCTCCTTTTGTCAACGCACGGGTAAATCGAATATTAGCCAGGACATCAAGTTTTTGCTGATTTTCGCCCGTGGCATTCTGAGAGCCGATGGCTCCCATGATATCGATCAGGCCGGCCTTATTGATTTCCCGGTTTACCACCTTGGACGCCAGTGCTATGTCCCGGAGCAATTGCGACAGCTCACCACTGGCGTATTGAAACTGTTCCTGGTTATTCTTGATAAACCGGTCCAATGCAATGCCGATGGGCTGGGCAATTCGTGATTCTTCCATAAAATTTTGAGTAATTCGGGCCAGATTACGCACCTAAAATACCCAAGAAACCCCGACCGGCAACCAGACCCATGAAAAATCAGTACGCCGTTTTCAAGTTTGGTGGTGCCTCGGTTCGAAGTGCAGGCGCAATTCGGAACGTGGCCTCAATTGTGGAGCCCTACCGGGACCAGCACCTGGTCGTGGTTGTGTCGGCCATGGGCAAGACCACGAACGCGCTCGAACGCGTCGTGAATGCCTACCGGTCCGGACAGGATTTCGGCCGCGAGCTGCAGGTCATCAGGGAATATCACCTGGGCGTGATGAATGAACTGTTTGAGCCAGGGGATTCCATCTGGAAGAAGGTAAACGAGGATTTTGATTCAGTACCCGGAAAGATGTCAGGGTCGTGGTCTGCCGACCAGCTCTATGACCAGGTCGTTTCCATGGGTGAAATCATATCCACGCACATTGTAGCCGCTTACCTCAGGAAAGTGGGACTTCCCGTGACGTGGATCGATGCCCGTCACTACATAATAACCGATAACACCTGGAGGGAAGGAAAAGTTGATTGGGCCGAATCAGGTAAGCGCATTCAGCAACTGGCCGGTCAACCCAAGAACGGCATCGTGGTCACACAGGGTTTCATCGGCGCAACTCCGGACGGGTTCACTACAACGCTGGGTCGCGAAGGCTCCGATTATACCGCCGCCATCTTTGGTTCCCTCTTGGGCGCAGGCAGTGTCACTATATGGAAGGATGTGCCGGGCGTAATGAACGCCGACCCGAAGCGCATCCCTGACGCGAGGCCATTTCAAGAATTACCATTTCGCGAAGCCGCCGAGATGACATACTACGGGGCTTCCGTTATCCACCCCAAAACGATAAAACCGCTGGCCAACCGGGGCATTCCGCTGCTGGTGAAGAATTTTGACAATCCTGCGCTGGAAGGCACACGCATTCATGAAACCAAAGTTGACCATCTTCCACCGTTGATTGTTTTCAAGGAGAACCAATGCCTGATCTCCTGCGCTGTTACCGATTACACGTTTATTGATGAAGAGCAGCTCGGTCTGATTTTCCACGCCCTCTCCAAGCAGAATCTGAAAGTGAATATGATGCAGAACTCTGCCATTTCATTTTCCTTTTGTGTCGATTTCCGGGAAGACAAGGTTTTGAACCTGATCGAAGAGCTTTCCCAGCATTTTAAAGTCTATTACAACACTGGGCTTACGCTAATTACGGTAAAGAATTACAATGAGGAAGCCTATCAGCAATACAGGAAGCAACCCGGGGTTATCCTTGAGCAAACGTCACGCTCTACCCTCCAGGTTCTCGTGAAACCCTAAGTCCGGACTGTCCGAAGCAAATCCTCCAACAGCCCATCCACCGACCGATCAAGGATTTCAAACACTTCCTGAAAGCCTTGCTCACCGCCGTAGTAAGGATCCGGAACATCCCCCTCGCCATGCGGATCGAAAGACCGCATCATCATGATCTTGTCATGGTGGTCTGCATGGCTCACGGCTTTCGTGTTCCTGAGATTTTGACGGTCCATAACCAGTATCCGGTCATAGTATTCAAAATCATCGGGGACCAATTGCCGGGCAACATGGTTGATTTCAATTCCGTTCGCTCGTGCATTTTTCAAGGTACGATGGTCGGGGCCGTCACCGGTATTGTAGTTGCTGGTGGCACAGGAGTCCGCATGAAATCGATCCTGCAGCCCACGGGCGTTGATCTTATGAACAAACAACGCTTCGGCCAACGGAGATCGGCAGATATTGCCCAGGCAAACAAAGAGTATGCGCATCGTTTCTAACGCCGGCAAAAATAAGTAAAGCAGGTGCTGCCCAATCAAGCCTCCCGGTTTTTTTGTCTTAGCTTTGAGAAAAATTCTCACGTATGGAACTGATCAAGGTGAATCCGCAGGTAGCTCCTCAAATCGCACTTATTGAGTTGAACCGGCCTAAAGAACTGAACGCCCTCAACCCTCAACTCATGCAGGAAGTTAGGGATGCGCTTCAGGAACTTGACCGCAACGAAGCCGTGAGGGTTATTATCATTACCGGCAATGCCCAGGCTTTTGCCGCCGGCGCCGACATCAAGCAGATGGCCGACAAATCGGCGATCGACATGCTGGTGCTGGATCAGTTCAGCACCTGGGATCAGATACGAAAGACCAAGAAACCCATTATCGCCGCTGTTTCAGGTTTTGCCCTGGGTGGCGGTTGCGAGTTTGCCATGACCTGCGATATGATCATCGCCTCAGAGACGGCGAAGTTTGGCCAGCCAGAAATAAAGATCGGCACCATCCCGGGAGCTGGAGGCACCCAGCGTCTGACCAAGGCCCTGGGTAAGGCGAAGGCCATGGAACTGATTCTCACCGGCAGGTTTCTTTCGGCGGAAGAAGCGCACTTCTACGGGCTGGTTAACAAAGTTGTGCCCGTGGAGTTCTATCTCCAGGAGGCGATTGGCCTTGCCACCGAAATCGCACAGATGTCGCCCATTGCGGTTCAACTTGCCAAGGAGGCGGTTAACCGGTCTTTTGAAACCCTCCTGGACGAAGGGCTAATGTTCGAGCGCAAAAATTTCTACCTCACGTTTGCGAGTGAGGACCAGAAAGAGGGTATGAAGGCCTTCGTAGAAAAGCGAAAGCCTTCGTTCCAAGGCAGGTAACGAAGGCTTCCTGAGAAGTTAATTCCGTACGCTAGCGAACGCTGATTCCAAACCCTACCGTTAGGGTGTTGTAGCGCTGGAAGGTATAATCACCGTGCAGGGTAAATACAGCCAATTTCAGCCGCATGCCGGCGGTGAACCGGGGTCCATTGACGCTGGATGAAATGCTGATCGGATCAACCAAGGTAACACCTGTTGTCGCATCCGGATAATTACCCAGCGCCTTGAGGGAACCGCTGGAGAAGTTATAACCCGCTCCTCCATAAACCGTAAGCACGGAAAACTTCTTCCCAATCAACGCCTGGATGGTGGTGGCGCTGAAATCCGACTTGCTTTTCTGACCTTGGGCGGCGTCAAAGGTCACCTCTGAGTTGAGCGTGGTGTATCCAAAAATTGCAGACAGATCGAAAGGAACTTCCTTCAATCCGGGGATATGCTGCTTGATGTCATGCTGGATGGCAAACCCAAAGAGGTTAACGCTGGTCCCTCCGGAAGGCGTTACGGACGCCCAGCGAATCTTCAAGTCCGTATTCCACAGCAAACCGATACCAAGGTTAACCATGGGCATCGGTAATCCCCCTAACGGAATATCCTTCACATTGACGCCGGGAGGGCCCTGGAATGTGCCCGTTAGCGGCGCCTTGTAGGCGTAGGTTGGCGCCACATCCGAACCAATGAAAGTCGGAGCGTTTGGATCACCTACGATTTGAATGGATGTCAGCTTGTTGTTGTCAACGAAATAGGTCAACTCGTTGCTGGGGAACTGAATCGAGCTGGCGGTAAAAGTTAGGTCAAAGCCAAACTTTTTGTGGTTGGCGGCGGTGTTGTACCAGCCCTGATTGAGTCCGCTGCCCAACGCGTTGAGCACCGGCTCCATATAACCCTGGGCGAGATAATTCGCGTCCGCCTGGCTACCCTTCAAGAGTTGATCAAGGTCGCCTTGTGCAAATGAACTGCCGGAAATCAGCAGGCCCGAAATGAAAACAAGTAGCTTTCTCATAATGTCTGCAGGAATAGTTTCGGCCAAGATAGCTAAAGCCGGTAAAACCATGAAATAACGGGCAAGCCCGGGCAACCCTTATCTTTGAGGACTGCCCCGATGAACGCACTCCTTTATGACCTCGGAATGTCCTTGTTAAAAGTGACGTTCGCCTGCGCCGGATGGTTTAGTGCCAAGGCGCACGCCTTCCGGTCGGGAAGAAAAGAACAGGCCGGGAAACTTAGAGAAACGTTTCCCTTACCCGCCGGCGCTCCCCTGGTTTGGTTTCATTGTGCTTCCCTGGGGGAATTCGAGCAAGGTCGCCCCGTCATCGAAAAACTCAAACGTTGGAGACCTGATCTCCGGATTTTGCTGACCTTCTTCTCTCCTTCCGGGTATGAGGTTCGAAAAGATTATCCCATCGCCGATTTCGTGTTCTATCTTCCCTGGGACAGCCGGTCAAATGCCCTGTTCTTTGCTACCCGTGTTCGCCCGGCGCTGGCGGTGTTTGTCAAGTATGAATTTTGGTACCACTACAGCCAGGCATTGAACGACCACGGTATTCCACTCATTTCAATAAGCGCCATCTTTCACCCGACACACGTTTACTTCAAACGGCATGGATTCATTTTCAGATCCATACTGCGCAACTTCAGCCACTTCTTCGTCCAAAACCAGGAATCGCTGGACCTGTTGAAAGGGATTGGTATTACAGGCGCAACCATTTCGGGTGATACCCGGTTTGATCGGGTGAGGGAGATTGCCGACCAGGCCGGCGAAAATTCACTTGTCCAACGATTCAAAGGTGACAAGAAGGTCATGGTAATTGGAAGCGCCTGGCCTGACGACATGGCCGTGCTCCTCCCCTTCATGAACGAACACAAGGACTCCCTGAAATTTGTTGTGGCTCCTCATGAGCTGAGTGATTCATTTATTACTTCCATCGAAAAAGAGTTTCATGGAACGGCCTTTCGATACACAAGAACAAATATCGACGAGGTAGAAAAAGCCGGTTTGCTCCTGGTGGATACCATCGGGATGCTTTCGCAGCTTTATCGCCATGGCGAGTTCGCGTTTGTAGGGGGCGGCTACAAAGAAGGCCTGCATAATATTCTAGAAGCCGCCTGTTATGGTATTCCCGTATTCTTTGGTAATAAAGCCAACTACGACAAATACCAGGAGGCCGTTGACCTGGTTCAACGAGGAGGGGCTTTTGCGGTTGGTGACACTTCCGAATTAACCACGGCTTACCGGCGGTTGATCGAATCTCCACCTGCCTACCTGCAGGCTGCGGAAGTGACCCGAGCCTATGTAAACGCCAATCTCGGTGCAACCACGATCATCACGCAACACCTTCAACGAATCCTTGAAGCATGGAAGGGCGCGTGATGAAATCTACAGGCTCCTGGTACGAAGTGCTGGGAGAAGATGAGAAAATATACCTGTGCCGTCTGCAGGGGAAATTGCGGCTGGAGGAAATCAAAGAAACCAATCCCGTCGCGGTAGGAGATCTGGTTGAACTCATCGTGGAGAACCAGGATGCCTCGATCACAGCCATTAAGCCCCGCGATAATCACATACTTCGGCAGTCGGTGAAGAAGGCCGGGCACAGTCATGTACTCGCGGCCAATATTGATCAGGTGATGCTGATCGCTACACTAAAGCAGCCCAGAACTTCCACAGGTTTTATTGACCGTTTTCTGGTGACGGCTGAGGCTTTTCGCATCCCCCAGGTACTCATCTTTAACAAGAAGGACTTGCTGACCACTGAAGAGCGGGAGGAAGTTGACCGCCTGCAGAACCTGTATGGCGGTGTGGGGGTGGGTTCAGAGTTGATCTCCGCTCAAGCCGACGAGTCGCTGGAATCCGTTCGCGAAATTTTCCGGAACAAGACCACGCTGGTTGCGGGACACTCAGGTGTTGGGAAATCCACGTTGCTGAACCGAATGTATCCGCATCTGCGTCAAGCCGTCCGGGATCTGACGGCTTCGACCGACAAAGGCGCCCATACAACCACCTTCGCCGAAATGTTTATGGTGGAGCCGAAGACTTTTGTCATCGACACGCCCGGGGTTAAGGAATGGGGACTATCGGATATGGCTCCGCAGGAAATCTCTGACTACTTCCCCGAAATGCGTGAACTGCGGCTGGCCTGCAAATATGGCTCCCGCTGTCTCCATCTTACCGAGCCCAAGTGTGCGGTTCTCCAGGCTGTGGATGACGGAAGAATTCATGCGTCGAGGTATGAAAGCTATGTGAACATGGTGACCGGGAAGGACAACCGCAAGTGATCAGGGTATTTCCCGGAACAGGATGATGTATGACCAGACGAGTGCCAGGTTTCCGTGGCGCAACGCTTGTCTCATTTCAAAGTAAAGCCGTTTCTTCAACGCTGCGAAATCATCCTTCCCCTGACACAACCCCAATGCCTTGCGGCATACGACCCATGTTGACCATGGCTGTGCGCTCCTTCCGGCGTACTGCAGCTTCCCCATCGATCTGGGCAATACACGACGCTGCACAAGCGGTTCGGGGATATACGCGTAATTCGAACGCGATGACGACCTGATCCAGAAATCAAAGTCCTCGTACGCCAGCGACTCATCGTACCCGCCCAATTCATCCAACAATGACTTTCGCATCATCATGGTGGGGCTGTTGATGAAATATCGCGACAAGACATCGCGAAAGATCTTTCCTTGTGGGATGGTGTCGTGCGGAAACCGGTCAGCGTGGTATCCCAGGTGCTCACCTGATTCATCAATCAATTCAGCATCCGAAAATTGTACGCCCACGTCTGCACGTTCTTCCATGAGGTCCACACCTCGTTGCACACGCATTGGTATCAGGCGATCATCGCCGGAAAGATCGATGACGTATTTGCCTTTTGCCCATTTCAGCCCTGCGTTAAATGCCTTGCAATTACCCTGGTTGGACGGCATCTGGATAAACCGCACTTCAGGATGGCCCTTCAGCCACTCAAGGATGACCGGCACGCTATGGTCATTGCTCGCATCATCCACAACAATCAACTCAATCGGTTGATAGGTCTGATCCACCACTGAATCCAGCGCCTCGGCGACAAAACGGGCATGGTTGAAGCAGAGACAGATTACGGAAACCACGGGTCGCATTTCAGGCGAGCTGTTTTTCAAAGCTTAGCTTGATGGAAGGTTCCGCCCCAAGCCGGAGCTTGAAATCCAGCAAGCTGAAATTCAACTGACCCCGGAGCGACGAGGTGCCCAGGTCGAGAATCTGGATATTTTGCTTTTCGCAATACTTGTACAGTCCGCTAATGAGCGTCACCACCGGACTCACCGAATCATACTTCTTCAAATGCCCTGAATAGAAGTTGTACAGAATATTGCGGTGCACCTTGATGGCGATCGAAGCGGCGGTTATTTCTTCCTTGACATAGACCGCGGAAATGACGAATTCGTTCGGGTACGAATCCACCGTGGCGGCAAGCTCTTCAAAGGTCATGCTAAGCGTCTGTGAACGTTGCTCACGGCACTTATGTATGAAGTTGTACACCGGCTTCAAGTCATCGAGGGGAAGTTGTCGGAAGGCCAACCCCAACTGCTTACCCTGCTTGAACTTCCGCTTTTCCCAAACTTCGATCTTCTCTTCGAAGGAAAGTCGGTCAATGCGAATGTACGAGCTCAGTTCGGCATTCGAAATCCGGTACCCCTGATTCAGGAGTATCGTGTGCAGCAAGTCCTCCTTTTTGCGATATACCGAGGGTGGCTCCGTGAGCGTGATTATCGAAACGCCTTCTTTGATCAGGTGCTGCTCCACCTGGTGAACAAACTCAAAGAGGGTTTGTGGCATTACGTGTTCGGAGAAATGGAAGGACCCAAATGGAGCGCGTAAGGGGGAGCAAGCCAGGTGGTTGGCCAGGTGAAAGGATACCTGCGCCATTACTTTCTTGTTGGTCTTCTTGATCAGGTAGAAATGAGACCAACCGGTACCCTGGAGGGCCAGGTGACGAGGCTGACCAAAAAGGAAGTACGCAAAATCGGGTTTGTAGCCCGGTGGAAGTTCCGTGACAACGTTATACCCGGTCTCCAATCAATAAGGGATTCCTATCCGCTTGTAAATAAAATGCATCAGCCATGCTGGGCCGATCAACAGGAACTGAAGATCCTTGAAGAAGGAAGGCTTTTTTCCTTCCACATTGTGGCCGTAGAACTGCCCAACCCACGCTACCACGAAAATAATAATACACGTCAGCCAGAGCGACCACCCCTGCGCTACCACCATTCGGCTCATGTACAGGCAAAAGGCGCCAAAAAGCATCATGCCCACGGCCAGCGGGATAGACAGGGTGACGTAATAGGCCAAGGCAATCACCAGCAATACCGTTGCCCAGTTGGCATACGGATTCTCGCCGAGTAAGGACTGTACTACTCCCGAAGGGATCGAAGCGATCAACCCCACCACGCTGAAGAAAATCAGCGGCACACAAATCCAGTGGATCGCCTTGTTGATTGCGTTCTGATGGCTCTCGCCATATTCAGCGAGCAGTTCGTCGATCTTGCGCATGGGTTCCTGAAGTAAGTGAATTGAAAGTTACTGATTTGATCAGAATCCTCAAGTTTTCGTTTTCACCTTCGACCAGTTCTTAAACTGCCAATACACCTTGCCGGTCGTCAGGTGATTGCCGTGCGCATCGTGAATTTTGACCACGCAGGGAACAACCACCGCATCGGCAGCAGACAGCGGGTCAAGAATCATTTCGTGCATCCAGGCATCCGGGACCGCGAACTCGGCAAAGGCGTCCATTTTACCCTGGTAGTGATAGTCCATCTCGATTCGCTGCATGATCATCCGGTATTTCGAGGCGTCGAGCCTGGAAAGGAGAAGGAACCCGGTGGCAAATTCCGAAAGGGTTGCCAGCGCGCAGGCGTGCAGTCCCCGGATGTGATTCAGGTTACTCCGCCGGTAGGGAACCCGCACCTTTATGTGTGTGTCCGTAAATTCAACTATTTCAAAATGGTGAGACCGGTTGAACGGCACCTGGCGTGCATGCGCCTGATTCAGCACCCATAACCAGAAGGACGAGTGTTTGGCTTTTTCAAGTATCTTCGCGGCGGTTGACATAAGGCGTTATTCGGATAAAGTTTAGCGCAGATTCACTTAAGATAGAAACAAATCGTATGAAGAAGAAAGTGGTTGTTTTGGGTGCTGGTCTGGTGGGCAAAGCAATGGCCGTTGACCTGGCCAAATCGTTTGACGTCACCTCTGTGGATATCAGCGATGAAGCGCTCGCCGAAGTGAAGAAAGCAGGTGCCTCTGTATTGAAAGCTGACCTCAGTGATTTCGGTGCTTTGGCCGGCCTGGTCAAACCCTTTGACCTGGTGATCGGCGCAGTACCCGGCTTCATGGGATTCAACGTGGCCAAGGCAGTGATTGAAGCCAAAAAAAACATGGTCGATATCAGTTTCTTCCCTGAAGATCCTTTTCTGCTCAACGACCTGGCTGTGGCAAACAACGTCACCGTTGTTACTGACTGCGGCGTTGCGCCGGGAATGGGCAATGTCATTCTTGGATACCATGACAAGAGGATGAAGATTTCCGATTATGAATGCCTGGTGGGCGGGCTTCCTGTGGTTCGCGAATGGCCTTATGAGTATAAAGCGGTCTTCTCCCCCATTGATGTAATCGAAGAGTACATTCGCCCGGCACGTTATGTGCAGAACGGTGCCGTGATCGTGAGGGAAGCCTTGTCGGATGCGGAATTAGTTGCTTTCAAGAACGTCGGAACCCTGGAATCTTGGAACTCCGACGGACTCCGGTCCCTAATCAGGACCATGAGCCACATTCCCAACATGATTGAGAAGACGTTGCGCTACCCGGGGACTATTGAATACCTCCGCGTGTTGCGGGAAACAGGATTTTTCTCCTATGACGAAGTAGAGGTAAAAGGCAAGAAGATACGTCCCATTGACCTGACGGCGAAGCTGTTGTTTCCGAAGTGGAAACTCAAACCAGGTGAGGAGGAATTCACCGTGATGCGCATCCGAATCACCGGAGAGGAAAGTGGCAAGAGGGTCACCTATGAATACAATCTCCTCGACAAGACCGACAAAACGGGAACGCTCTCCATGGCTCGTACTACCGGATACACCTGCACCGCGGCCGCACACCTGGTCATGGACGGCAAGTATGCCCGCAAAGGGATATCGCCCCCTGAATACCTGGGCGAACATTATCCATTCATGATTGATTATCTGAAGGAGCGCGGCGTTATTTACCGCGTGGAAGTAACCGGTGCATGAGCTCCGACAATTTCAATAAGAATATCACCCCGGAGGAACTTAACCAACTCCCCCTTGGCGCCTACAGCGGCAAGGTCACTGTAGTCTCTGATGCCAAGCACGTTCATGCGGCCTTCAGGGAAATCAACCGGCATGACCGGGTTGGATTCGATACTGAAACAAAACCGGTGTTCGTCCGCGGGCAACATAACCAAGTTGCCATTCTTCAGCTGGCAACTCCTGAGCACGTCTTTATTTTCCGACTCACCGGCACCGGTCTGACGTCCGAAATGAAGGCCTTCTTTGAGAACCCCAGGATGTTAAAGATCGGGTTGGCCATCCGGGATGACATCAAAGCCTTGCAAGCGTTGAAGAAATTCCATCCCCAGGGATTTGTAGAACTCACCACGCTGACCAAAGCGGCCGGATTTGAAGTGGAGGGCTTGAAGAAACTCACGGCACTGATCCTGGGCTTCCGTATTTCGAAAAGCGCGCAGACCAGCAACTGGGAAGCTTCCCACCTGGATGAAAAACAGATCAGCTACGCAGCTACGGATGCTTGGGTATGTCTACGGATATATGAGGCCCTGCGCGTTCCCCTCACTTGGGAAGAGGTTCCTTAGGCCCCGTCGTTGACTTTTCATTATCTTTCTACGGTGGGCCGGACCGAACCGCGCATCCTTCATTCAAATTACCATCGCATGACAACCCGCACCCTCGAACAGCGTCGCCTTTTGTTGAAGTTCCTGCTGGGGAGCCCGTTGTTGAGTTTAGACGCTTGCACCTCCCCGGCAGAAAAGAGAGAAGCGGTCAACCAAATCCTGGAAGGCATCAAGGATCCTTCAGAGGCGTTGAATGTTTTTGACTTTGAAACTGTCGCCAAACAGAAAATACCCACATCCCACTGGGGATACCTGTCCACAGGAGTTGATGACGAACTGACCCTGAAGGCCAACCGCGATGCCTTTGCAAAGGTCAAGTTGAGAATGCGGCGCCTTATCGATCCCACCTATGTGGACATGACGACCGAACTGTTTGGACGCAAATGGCCCACACCCATCGTGCTGGATCCCGTGAGCAGTCAGCGCGCCTTTCATGAGGACGGTGAATTGGCCAGCGCACGCGCGGCAAAAGCAAAAAATCACCTCCAGATCCTCTCCACGGTTACCACCTTTTCCATCGAAGACGTCAGCAAGGAACGGGGCGCGCCGGTATGGTACCAACTTTATGCGTTGACCGATTGGGAAGGCACCCGAACCATGATACGCCGGGCGGAAGACGCAGGCTCGGAAGTGTTGGTCTTCACCGTTGATCTCGCTGCCGGTAGCAACCGGGAGACCCTTGAACGGTTCAGCCGGATGGACACACGGAATTGCTCGAAGTGTCACACAGGCAACCGATTTGAGCGAAAGCCCATGGTGCCCCCAATTCCCGGGGTCGAGTTCAGCCCCAACCTCACCTGGGATTTCGTGGATAAACTCAAGGCGACCACCAGGTTGAAGTTGATTATCAAAGGACTTGAAACGGGTGAGGATGCCAAACTGTGCCTCGCGCACGGTGTAGACGGCATCATAGTCTCCAACCACGGTGGACGCGCAAGCGAAACCGGGCGCGGCACCCTGGAAGCGCTTCCGGAGGTCGTAGACGCCGTACAGGGCAGAATTCCCGTGCTTATCGATGGAGGCTTCAGACGCGGCACCGACATTTTCAAAGCGTTGGCTCTTGGCGCCGATGCTGTTTGTGTGGGCCGCCCCTACATCTGGGGACTGGGATCATTCGGGCAGGAAGGCGTTGAGGCCGTACTGCAAATTCTCCGTGATGAACTGAATATGGTGATGGGGCAGGCGGGAACGAGAACCATTGCTGAGATCGGCCGGGATTCTATTGCGCCTTCGTAGCCGGCTCCGGCCCGAGCTTGGTTTTCAACGTGCGACGGGCAAGAATAACGCTGATAAGCGTTAACAGTGCACCAAGAAACATCGCCGCACCGGGAAAGTAAATATCTCCTCCGGGTCTGGTGAAGAAGGCAAACAGGTTGTTCATCAGCAGCGGTCCGAAAATCGAAGTCAGGCTCATCAGGCTCGTAAATCCACCCTGCAGCTCCCCTTGTGCATTGGGAGGCACCACTCCCGACATGACCCCCTGCATGGCCGGACCCGCTATACCTCCCAGGCAGTAGACGAGGGTGAAGGCGTACATCATCCATCCTTGCGTGGAGAAAGCAAAAAGCAGAAAGCCCATTGCGTAGAAGCCAAGGCCGAAATAAACACTGCGCGTCTGACCGAGTGCGGGGATAATTTTGCGGATCAACACACCCTGTACCAAGGCAAAGGCAAAACCGATTACGGCCAGTGAGATTCCAATGTTAGTGGGTGTCCACTTGAATTTTTCGATGGTATAGTAAGACCAGTTGCTTTGTACGGCGTGCGCCGCGATGTAAACAAAGGTCAGCGCTACGAGCATGCCGGCGATCACCGGGTACTTCCAAAGGCTGACCAAGGTGCCTACCGGGTTTGCCCGTTTCCATTCAAAGTTCCGTCGATTCTCAGGTTTCAGCGATTCGGGCAAAATGAAGAAGCCATACAGCCAGTTGAGCATCGTAAGGCCACCGGCGACCATAAACGGCACGCGCTCGCCAAAATCGCCGAGGAGTCCGCCGATCATAGGTCCGATGATGAACCCAAGTCCGAATGCCGCGCCAACTACGCCAAAGTTTTGCGCCCGATTCTCGGGCGTACTGATATCGGCAATGTAGGCGCCTGCTGTGGTAAAGCTGGCCCCCATGGCGCCGGCGACAATTCGGCCCAGGAACAACCAGCCAATGGTTGGCGCAAACACCAACATGAGGTAGTCTATCCCAAATCCAAAAAGAGAACCGAGCAAAACCGGTCGACGTCCATACCGGTCACTCAATCCTCCTACAATCGGCGCGCAAAAGAACTGCGTAACCGCATACGATGAAATGAGCCACCCGCCATAGCGGGCAGCGTCGCTGAGGGTCGAGCCCTCACCCAGGAGCGACAAGACCAGCTTGGGCATCACGGGGATGATGATCCCGAACCCCGTCACATCGATCAACAACGTAATGAAGATGAAGAAAACCGCCGGGCTGCGTTTGGCCATTCGACAAAAGTAAAGGAATCACTTAACAATACCTGACGCCTTCAGCTTATGGTTAGCGCGGAACCGGTTGCTTTCAACAAGGCGATCTTGTTCCTGACCAGTTCTTCCACGCGAAGCGGAACCTCCAATTTGATCGTTCCCTTTTCACCGTACTCCTGAGACAGGATTCCCAGGTCATATTCTTTCACCAGCTTCATGACTTCCGGGGTGGCTGAGAAATCAAATTCCACCCCAAAAATTGCCGTGACTTCCCGCTCGACAAGGACGGCATTCGAAAGTGCGTCCGCTGCGGCTGCACGGTAAGCGGCAATAAGACCGCTGACGCCCAACTTAACACCCCCGAAGTACCTGACTACCACGATGAGGGTATCCGTGAGGTCCTTTGACCGAATTTGTCCGAGGATGGGGTCACCCGTGCTGTGATTGGGTTCGCCATCATCATAGGCCCTGAATTTCTGCTTTTCGGGGCCAAGCACATAAGCATACCCCTGGTGCCGGGCATCAAAGTACTTTTTACGGAGAAATTGAAGGCGCTCCTTTACCTCACCTTCAGTCGTTACGGGGTACGCGAAGGCCAAAAAACGACTGCCTTTGTCCTTGAAAAAGCCCTCGGATGGTGACTGGATGGTGCGGTAGGAATAAATGGCCATGAAACCCTTGCCGTGTGGTCGCGTCAAAGGAAAAGATTCCGCAACGGGGAAGCAACCTTTGCCGGCCAGGCGCGTCATTTAGCCTGATAACCTCCATTCCTATGAAGAAGATCTTATTCCTCCTTGTATTTCTGGCTTCCACCACGCTTGTTGAAGCACAAAATCGCGAAACCCGAAACGTTTCGAGTTTTACCAGGCTTTCTTATCGTGTGCCGGGGAAGTTATACCTCAAACAAGGCAGTCCTCAGAAGGTGGAGTTGGAAGGACCCAAAGACATTCTTGCCGAAATTGAAACCGAGGTCACCGGCGACCGCCTGATCATCGGCAAAGAAAACCGTTGGAACGACTGGAACTGGAGCAGCAAAGACCAGGTTACAGTCTACGTGACGATGCCAACCATAGAAGGGGTGACCGTGTCCGGGTCAGGGAATCTCTATTGTGAAGAAAAAATAAACGTAGCCGACCTTGCACTCAATGTGAGCGGCTCGGGCTCCCTTCGTTTGGCGTTCAACGCGACAGGCAACGTGGAGGGCGATGTGTCCGGTTCGGGTGACATGGACCTGAAAGGAAGCTGCAACAATTTTGACAGCGACGTGAGCGGCTCCGGCAAGGTTTATGTTTCGATGGCCGCCAAGGGCACGGCAGATTTTGGCGTATCCGGTTCTGGCAAAGTACAGGCCCAGGGCAGTGCGCAGGAAGTTAGGGTCGGGATCAGCGGTTCAGGCAGGGTCAATGCTGCTGATCTGACTGCAGACCGCTGTAATGTCCGCATTTCCGGTTCAGGCGACGCGGAAATAAATGTTAAAGAGGAACTGGAAGCAACGATCAGCGGAAGCGGCAGTGTGACCTACACCGGTGAGCCGAAGCGGGTGAACAGCCACTCCTCTGGCAGTGGACACGTGAGAAAGCGCTAACTCGGCGACAGCCTCACTTTACAGGAACATGATGAAAGCTGTGGCAGATAGACATCTGCCACTCTCCATTAACCAATAGCCAAGTCGTGATGAATTTGGCGACTCCCGTCTTGCGCAGTGGCCTGCCAGGCTCCGCTATGTAAAATTCATGGTCTCCCATCTGAATGGCTCCGTAAAGCACACCATTCTTTTTTAGTGGATATACCACCAGGGTACCCGGTGTCAATTTGCGAATGGGCTTCTGATTGGGATTTCCGCAGATATTCCTACGCATCGCATCCATAAACTCCGATTTGTTTTGGGTGCCACCCTGATCATGGAGGAACACCAGGTTTTCGGCCGTGAGTTTTTCCAACGGGGCGAGATTGCATTTATTGAAGCCTTCTTCAAAGATGAGGCTATCGCCTTTCTTCAGTGCAACGAATAGTGGAGAATCTGGCGCCTCCTGGGCATGGGAAACACCGCTGGCAAAAAGAATCAACATCAACAGAGGAACCTTCTTCATACTATCTAGGCTTTTCGGATGGAGGCGTGCCGTATAACACCTTCCACAATCAGGTATTGTCCGAGGATATAGGTTAACATGATCAATGGTCCCGCCGAGGGGAAGGGGGTATGGAATTTATTGATGGCCAGGATGGAGTCTGAAATCATGAAAAGGATGGCGCCGGTGGCTACCAGCCAAAAGCTGTCAGGTGCTGTACGCCCGAAACGAAAGAATGCCGCCATCACCATCCCCATGAGCACCACGGCGTACACGATTACAGGTATCATCAACCCCCCGAGGTAAGGCAGCAACACCACAATCAGGCCTGTTCCTGCGAGTGCTATGGGAAAGCTTACTCGCAGTTTCTGGGTGGCCATCATTCCTCCTTCCTTCCACCGCAGTTCACGATAAGAAAGGATATACAACAGGTGTCCTAACAGAAAAGCGGCCAGGCCGAGCATAAAGAAAATCTCCTCGCCATCCTGCCTGAGCAGCAGCACATCGCCCGCCCAACAAAAAAACAAAGCCCTCAGGAAATGCCCGTTTCGCTTTTCGATGGTTGAAAGGTAATACCCGATGAGGCTCAGCATGATCAAAGTCTTGGCTACCATATGCACCTCATTCCAACCCACAGACACAGCCAGGAGCTCAGCGATACCGACAACAAAAAAGACAACGAGAAACGCGGGGGCTTGCCTCATGGAGCAGAGTAGGTTACCTAAAGATACAGATTGCGCAGAATACGACTCCTGTCAAGTCGCCTGCCATCCCGGTTCAACTTCGCGTCTGCGAACCCAAAGCAGGTAGAGAAATGCCAATCCGCTCAAGGCGCTGCTGATGAGGAAGGTCACCATAATCATGGGAATCCGGTCGGCGTAAATCATTCCTGAGAGGAAGGCGCCAATACCGATGCCGAATTCCATAAAGATGTAAAACGAGGCCACTCCCCTGCCCTTGTGGGCCGGGTCGCTCAGGTCAGCCGCCCAGGCCAGCAAGGTGGGGGATGTTGCGCCTTGGGCTAGTCCGTACAGCGACGCGCCGATGATCAACATCAGCTTGGAGTCTGCCAAGGCAATCCACAGCATGGACAGGGCCATGAGCGCCGTGGAGATGCGCAATACCTTTACCCGTCCGATTTTGTCCGACGTCCTGCCCGCCACCAGGCGAATGAGGAATGAGGAGACGGTGAAATAAGTGAACAGCAATCCTTTGTTTTTGACGCCCATCAGGGTACCGAAATCAGGAATGATGGTGAACAGGTTTCCGTAGGCATAGGCGCACAGCACCATGACCAGGCAGGGTGCGAGAACACGCGGCTCAAAGAGATCGTGCCGGTCGATTTTCAACAGTTTCCAGGAAACAGCATGCTTCTCGGTGACTGTTTCCTGTATCGAAAAAATGATGAGCGAAGAGATGATCGCGAAAAGCGATGAGCAATAGAACATAACATCCAGGGAGAACATCGAAGACAGGAATCCGCCCAATGCCGGACCGCCTGCCATACCCAGCGTCCCTGCGGTGCCCAGTAATCCCATGGCCTCTCCCCGCCTGTCCGCCGGTATGATATCGCCGACGTAAGCTGTTTGACCGGTTGGGGTAAATCCGGTGGAGAACCCGTGCACCAGGCGGAGAAAGAGAAAACCGAACACGGTAGTCATCCAGGGATACAGCAGGCTGCAGACGAAGCACACGAGGGATCCGACCATGATAATGGGTTTCCTGCCGATGCGGTCTGCCAGTTTCCCGCTAAATGGTCTTGATATCAGGGCCGTGACGGTAAACAGGGCAATGATCAGACCCTTATGCTGGCCTCCTCCCAGGGATGCCAGGAAGGATGGCAACTCCGGCACAATCATGTTGAAGCTCGCAAAGAACAGGAATGAACTCGTGCAAAGCAGCCAGAAGGGACGGGTGTAAATCTTGCTGGAAAGAGTCACTTGATTTTGGAACCGTAGTCAGAAAAAAATTCGGCCGATCAATCTTACCTTTTGGGTGGTCATTTTGAAGCTTCGGTTTCCTGGGCACCGAGCAGGAACGCCTTGATGAAATCATCCAGGTCTCCGTCCAGGACATTTTGCGCATCGGTGCGCTCTACACCAGTCCGGGCATCCTTCACGAGCTTGTACGGATGAAGCACGTAGTTCCGGATTTGAGATCCGAAGTCGATTTTCATCTTCCCCGCTTCGATCTTATCGCGGGCAGCGTTCCGTTTTTCCATCTCCATCTGGTACAACTTTGAACGAAGCATCTGCATCGCCTTTTCCCGGTTGGCATGCTGTGAACGTTCCACCTGGCACACAATCACAATTCCTGTCGGCTTATGGGTGAGCTGCACTTTCGTCTCCACCTTGTTGACGTTTTGCCCGCCGGCGCCCCCCGAGCGGGAAGTCTGCATTTCAATATCAGCGGGATTCAGTTCGATGTTAATGGTATCATCAACCTCCGGATACACGAAGACCGAAGCGAACGAGGTGTGACGCCTTGCATTGGAGTCGAAGGGAGAAATGCGGACCAGCCGATGTACGCCCGTCTCCGATTTCAGCTTGCCATATGCAAACGGACCCTCGAATTCAATCGTGGCTGACTTGATGCCCGCTACCTCTCCCGCCTGGTAGTCCACTTCGCGGACTTTGTACCCGTTCTTTTCCCCCCACATGATGTACATGCGGTGGAGCATGTCGGCCCAGTCCTGGCTTTCCGTGCCTCCCGCACCGGGATTGATCTCGACCATGGCGCTGAGCTGATCTTCTTCCTTGCTCAGCATCTTCTTGAATTCGAGCTCCTCAACGGCCTTGGCCGCCTTGGCATATTCAGCATCCAGCTCCTCTTCGGGAACGTCGCCAGCCTCATGAAACTCGTTGAGCACTTCAAGGTCGTCAACCCGTTTGCTTACACCTTCATAGGCGTCGGTCCACACCTTCTTGGCGCGGATATTTTTAAGGATAGCCTCGGCCTGTTTGGAGTTGTTCCAAAAGTCGGCCTGCTGGGTGATCCTTTCTTCGTCTTCGATTTCTACTCGCTTGCGATCGTAGTCAAAGATACCTCCTCAAGGCAGCCACGCGGGCCTTCAAGTCTTTCAGTTGGTCAGTCGTCATAATAAAGTTTGAAAGGCAAAGGTAATAGAATAGTCGCTGGTGACCAGTAGTAGCGGGCCGGTTTTGATGGCTAGTTATAGGGACTCTTGTACCAGCGCGACTTGTAGTCGATTGTCCTGAGGAAGATGCGGCCATCCATCTTGTGGTACTTTGGCTTGATAAAGACCAGTGCGCCCCCGACGCCAATCAGGATCGCCGAAGTTTTCACCAGGGATGGATCCACGCTTCCTGAAGCCGTATGGCCTGTAGCGCTATTCAGAAGCTCAAGACCCAAAAAGGCAGTGCCGGTTACGAGCAGCAAGCCTCCTAAGAGAGGCGCTACACCGCGACGTTGACCTTTGGGAATACCCACCTTCCCGATCTTATTAAAAGCCACCGTGTCGTTACTTGTGATCGCCGAGAACTCCTGCAACTCGATGATCTTCCCTTCGCGCTTGCTCCCATCCTTCATGATCAGGTAGATGTAATCTCCTTCCGTAAATCGACCCACCACCCTGTCGTTCCTCAGGAGGACAAGTTGTTTCTGGGCGTGGGCAGAAACAGAGAAGACAAAGAAGAGGAGGCAAGCCAATACCCGGAGCATGAGCGAATTTCGGGTATTTATCGCCAAGGATTACGTGGATTTATACAGAATTAGATTACGTGAATCCAGCCAAAGGGATCGGGCCGGGTTCCATGCTTTATACCGTCAAGTTCTTCGAGTACGCGGTTGGAGAACTTGCGAGTCTCAACGGGCGGCAGGAAGTAGTTGTGACCCTCGTGACCGATCAACTCAATGTGAGCGATGGTGGCCGCGGTCCCTGCGCCAAACGCCTCGCTTACGGTGCCCCGCTTGAGGCCGTCAACCAATTCCTTAACGGTGACTTTGCGTTCCTCCACTTTCATACCCCAAGCGCGGGCGAGGGTGATTACGCTGTCGCGGGTAATCCCGGGAAGGATTGTGTCGCCAAGGGCAGGAGTAACCAAAACATCATTCATCACAAACATGAGGTTCATCGTTCCCGACTCTTCAACATATTTATGCTCCTTGCCATCGGTCCAGATCAGTTGATGATATCCCTGTTCCTGGGCCAACTTTGCCGGATAGAGTGAGCCGGCATAATTGCCCCCGGTTTTAGCGTAGCCCGTGCCTCCTTCAATTGCCCGTGTGTATTTCGTTTCAATTTTCACCCTTACCGGCGTCGAGTAATAAGGACCCACGGGTGAGTTGATGATCATGAAGGTAAAGTCCAGCGAAGGCCTGATGCCAATGTATTCTTCCGCTGAGAACATAAAGGGGCGGATATAAAAGGAACTACCCGCCGTGGTTGGAATCCAATCCCGATCAAGGCGGATAAGTGCTTCCATTCCTTCCATGAAGATGTCTTCTGGCAGGTAGGGCATACACATACGGTCGGCAGAACTATTCATGCGCCTCCAGTTGTCCAACGGGCGAAAGACCAGCGCTTCACCTTTGTCGTTCTTGTAGGCCTTAAGCCCTTCGAAAATAGTCTGACCATAGTGCAAGGCCGGCGTCGCCGGGCTAACCTGGATCATGCCGTAAGGAGAAACCCTGCAGTTGCCCCAGTCCCCCTTGCGGAAGTCGGCTGCAAACATATGGTCTGCATACACCTTGCCGAACGGGATGTTGTGAAAATCAACATGCGGAAGACGGGAAACGGGCGCCTTGGTGATCTTGATATTAAGCGTTTCTACCATAGCCAGAGTTGATTAGAGGCGGCAAGATAAATTTAATCCCAAAGGTCGGCTAACGGATGTTAGGAATTTTTGAGTTTTGCAGAATTCTTAATGCCAGGCTAATGCGGCGTTAACCGTCCATTATGACGGGTCACCCATTCTGGCCCCTACATACGGGGTTTCCAGGGAGTTTCCGGTGCCTTCAATTCGGCAGCCATCTTCCGGCAAAGGACAAACAGGTAATCTGACAACCTATTGAGATACTGCAGCACCAGGGCATCCACATGGCCTTCCTGTTGACTCAGCGCGATGACCAGCCGCTCGGCTCTTCGGCACACGGTGCGTGTCACATGGCCAAAGGATACAGAAGGATGGCCGCCGGGAAGAACAAAAACTTTCATCGGTTCCAATTGTGCCTCCATCGTATCAATTCTCGACTCGAGAAAGGTTACATCGGCGGGAAACAACGCGGGCACTTTCACTTTGGTATTTCCGGGCTCGACGGCGAGCATGGATCCTATCGTAAAGAGCCGATCCTGGACTTCGATCAATTCAGTGAGCCGTCCCTGGTTCACCTCCTGATCGCGCAGCACACCCATCCATGAGTTGAGCTCATCAATTGTGCCATACGACTCGATGCGCAATTCAGACTTGGGTACCCGTTTACCACCGAACAATGAGGTTGTACCCTCGTCGCCGGTCTTGGTATAAATCTTCATGGCCGGATCAGTTAATCCAGCCAAAGGTGCGATTTACTGGAGAGAAAATGAAACTGGACCTCGGTCAACCGGCTGGCTGAGCTACTGCCGTCTGACGGGTAATCCGGTCATTGACCTTGTCGGATTCCACCAGGCCGTCGCGAAGGCGGATGATACGGTGGGAGTAATGGGCAATATCATCTTCGTGCGTCACCATAACGATGGTGTTTCCTTTGTCATGGAGTTCCTGGAAGAGCGCCATGATGCTGTGCGACGTCTTTGAATCAAGGTTACCGGTAGGCTCGTCGGCCAGGATGATCGACGGGTTGTTCACCAGCGCCCTCGCAATGGCGACGCGCTGACGTTGTCCTCCGGAAAGCTCGTTGGGTTTGTGATGATGCCGGTCGGCGAGATTTACACTCTCAAGGGCGGCCATGGCCATCTCCATCCGGTCGTCTTTGCCGTAGCCGGCGTAGATCAGGGGCAAGGCCACGTTCTCAAGGGCGGTTGCGCGTGGAAGGAGGTTAAACGTCTGAAAGACGAATCCAATCTCCTTGTTTCTTACCACTGCCAACTCGTTCTCCGTCATTTCGCTTACCACCTGGTTGTTCAGGATATAGGTGCCGCTGGTCGGTGAATCCAGGCAGCCGACAATGTTCATCAGCGTAGATTTCCCGGAACCCGACGGCCCCATAAAGGCCACGTACTCTCCCCGCTCGATGGATATGGATACTGACTGCAGGGCATTCACGATGTTGTTGCCCATCTTATAAACCTTCGAAATGTCGTGTGTCTCAATAATTCTGGCCATGGTGGTATCAGTCTTTTACCTTCAACTGATGAAAGGCGTTTGAGTTGCGTTTTGCCCTCCAAATTGTTGAAATACGCTGTTTTAAGGGCCCCAAGTTACAATAATTACGCGACCGGGCACCTATTCATGCAGACGTCAGCCCGTCGCAGAAGTTACTGATGCCGCCAGGAAATCCACGGCCCTGGCTATGACCTGCTCATCCCTGAGGATCCGGGTGTGACCAAGACCTGTGGTGCGGTACAAGCGGGCCGCTGGGTACACTTTGATAAGTTCTTCAGCGCTGCGAAATACCACATCCTTGTCCTCGGTGTCATTGATCACCATCAGGTCAATGGGCCTGGGAAGATGCTGCACCGCATGGAGCGCTGTAAATTCATCAAAAGGTTTACCTGTCTTGCGCAAGACATACTGCTTGAACCGCTCGGCCGACCTCCAGGAACCATTGATGGCCCGAAGGAAGGTCTTCAGTATTTCGTCGCCGATCGACGGGCTGGCTATGTTGACTAATTTTCTGATCGGTAAACCATT
>JAYRNL010000159.1:0-4762 GCA_041912235.1 Cyclobacteriaceae bacterium | reverse complement strand
GATGTGGGGATACCGTTGCCGTTGTCGGTTACGCAAATCTCCACAGACGTTCCAAGGTATTTGGTTGACACGATCACCGTGGGTTCATAGTTTGCATTTGGCCCTTGGCTGTTGGCCCTTTGCTTTTCGCTGACAGCACTTCGACTTCGCTCAGTGCAGGCATAGAACGCGTTGTTGATCAGGTTCAGCACCACCCGGCCGATGTCCTGCGGCACCACGTTGATTTTGGGCATGGTCGGGTCGAATTGGGTTTCAAATTTGGCATTGAACGATTTGTCCTTGGCCCGCAGGCCGTGGTAGGCGAGGCGAAGGTATTCGTCGCACAAGGCGTTGATGTCAGTGGTTTCTTTTTGTCCTGAGCCGCTGCGGCTGTGTTGCAACATGCCCTTGACAATGTCGGCCGCACGTTTACCATGGTGATTGATCTTTTCCAGGTTTTGTTTTAGGTCGTTGGCGATCTCCCGGGCATCCGTGGTGTTGCCCTTATCGATCGCCGCATTCATCTCCGCGACCAAATCAGTACTTACTTCGCTGAAGTTGTTGACGAAGTTCAGCGGGTTTTGAATTTCATGGGCGATGCCCGCGGTCAATTCACCCAGTGAGGCCATCTTTTCGGATTGGATGAGTTGGGATTGGGTGGATTTCAGGTCGCTCAGTGTCTCTTCCAAAATCCGGTTTGCCTTCAGCTTCTGTCGGTTGTTTCGATAAAGAATGGCCGCTATAGCAGAAAAGACTATGAGGCCGCCCACAAGTCCGTATTGCCTGAGCTGACTCTGGTAAGCCGTCTTGGCCAGCGCAATTTCCTTCTGCCGGTCGCTTTCCGCCGCGATGATCGATTGGATGGTCTGGATGTTTCCGGCACCGTACAGACTGTCCTTAGCACCTGCGGCCATCCGGTAGTAGCGAAGCGCTTCGCCAGGATTGGACGGATCATACAACGAGGCCAGAAGGTTGCTGGCGAGGAGAATACCTTTCTTGTAGGATGCAATATGCCCATAGTAGATGGCTTGCTTCGCGCAGCGTATGCTGGAGTCAGACTGGTTCAAGGATTTGTACAGGTTCGCCATGTTGGCATAGATATAAGAGAGTGTCCGGTTGTCATTGTTGACCAAACCTGTACGTATCCCGTCGCGGAAGTAATGAAGCGCCTTGTTCTTGTCACCCTTCAAAACATAAATCTCACCCAGGACCCTTTTTACTTCCGAGCCAACGTCTTCAATATAAAGCATGTCGAGAAGGCCCTTGTCGGCATAGTACAAGGCAGAGTCCGCCTTTCCCATGTCCACATAGGTGATAGCGAAATTCATGTATTCGATGGCTTCGCCTCGCTTGTCGTGAATGCGAAGGCTTGTCTGCAAGGCTAGTTGTGAATAATGAAGGGCGCGGGGAAATTCACGGAGGTCCCGGTACACATGGCCAATACGCCGGTAACAGTTTGCCTGCTCGAGCACATAGTTGTTTTCCAGGGCGATGTTCAGGGCTTTGAACTGATAGTCGAGGGATTTTGGCAAATCGCCTTTTTCCCGATAGGCGAGTCCTAGTTTGTTTAGTGTGGAAGATATTCCCCGCTTGTATGGAATCCGTTCAGCCAGTGCCAATGCTTTTTCGCCATAATACATGGCTGAATCGATGTTCGTGTAGCGAAAAAAGTAGCAAAGGTCGGCCAGCAACAACACGCGTGTCGTATCGTGTCGAGCCATCTGCAACTGCATCCGGGTGCTGTCGATAAACCGGTTTTGTGCCTGAAGGCCGGGCCCTAAGAGCAAAAGCCACCATGCCAGAACGAATTTGCTTTTCACACAAGGAATTTAAGAGGGTAATTGGATCATAAACACACTGCCTTCACCTTCTTTCGTTTCCACACTCAACTCCCCGTCATGTGCTTTGACAATATCATAGCTTAATGACAAACCCAGCCCCGTTCCCTGCCCCGTAGGCTTGGTGGTGAAGAACGGGTTGAAAATCTTGTCCAGGGCTTTCTGCGGGATACCGGTGCCATTGTCGCGGACATGAATTTCGACTTGTGTTCCGCTTCGCTTCGTCGACACCGTCACTGTGGGCTCGTAGCCGTCGAGATTGAGTTTCTTCTTTTCGCTAACCGCGTAGAAGGCATTATTGATCAGGTTCAGCACCACCCGTCCAATTTCCTGGGGTAACACGCTCAGGCTCCCCACCGAAGGATCAAGGTCTGTTTCGAACTTAGCGTTGAATGACTTATCCTTCGCCCGGAGCCCGTGGTAGGCGAGCCGCAGGTATTCATCGCAAAGCGCATTGATATCGGTGGGTTCCTTCTGGCCGGTACTCTTGCGCGAATGCTGCAGCATGCTCTTGACTATGCCATCGGCACGCTTCCCGTGGAAGTTGATTTTTTCGAGGTTCTGAATAATGTCCTTCGCGATTTGGAGGGCATTTTCGTTGTTTCCCTTTTTCAATTCCTCCTCCATCTCATCGAGCAGTTCCTTGCTGACTTCCGAGAAGTTGTTGACGAAGTTCAGCGGATTTTGAATTTCGTGCGCGATACCCGCGGTCAGTTCACCCAGCGAAGCCATCTTCTCCGACTGTACCAACTGGGTTTGCGTGGTGCGCAATTCACTTAATGTCTTTTCCACCGTTGCTTTCGCGGCCTCCAGCTTGGTGAAATCTTCGTAGCGGGCGTAGGCGGTGGAGAAGGCATCGGCGAGTGCATGAACCAGTATGATTTGATCGGGGGAAAGCGCTTCGTCACTGCCCACATACAGCATCCCTTGAGCGAATGGTATGAATTGAAGCGTAAGAGACTCCGGGGGCTGGTCGCCACCCTGGTAAGATTTCATGGTCTGAATCTGCCCCAATTCCATCATCGATCGGGCAAACGCTACAAACTGCTCCTTGTTCCACCGGTGGATGTACTCCCTTTGCTGCCGCCAATGATCAAGTGCTTGTTGAACTACTTCGATCGTGGTGTTGAAGTCCAGGTGGAGGGCGGCAAGCGGGTAACCTTCCGGGGTGGACAAGTAGTAATCGAGCCGCTGTTTATCTTCATTGATGATGAGCACGCCACAACGGAAGAACGGTACGCCTAGGGTCTTCAGCTCCCGCCACATCAAAGGAGTTATCCGTTGCAGATCGTCGGCGTGACGCATGGAAGCGATTTCGGCACGTACCCGGTCGAGGGAAGCTTCACGAATGGCTAGTTGTGTGCGGTTTTCGGCATCAACAAGATCTTGGTGACGCTTATAGGTAAGACTGATTACCGAAGTAAACTTCCGGAAGATTTTTAGTTCATTCTCGGCCAGTTCATTTTCCGTCCAGGCCACCACGTTACCCTCCGGGAACATGAAATAGTATCCGTACTGGGTAACATCGTGGGAATAATCCGGATAGGAGATTTGGGGCCTGACAATCTTGTAGTAGTCATTTATCTCCGTACCCTTCAGGACGACGTGAAACTCTTCCTGGTTGAGCCAATGCGTGAACGCATCGTCGAGCAGCCAGTGCCCTTCCATCTTGAGCATCCCTTCGACGATGCGGGTAACACCTTGTTCGGTGGTGCTCAGTGTCGTGAGCCTGGCCATTTTCGAAGTGCGATCGGTTAGCGCAACACCCACGCGTCTAGGCTGGAGTCCGAGGGAAAGCAGTTCCTGATAAAATACCTGGATGGAATCGGTAAGGTCTTTGGAAGAGTGCATCGCCATGGCCTTCGCGCGTACGCGTTCCAGCGACGCTTCGATCCGTGCCTCCCGGGCCTGCGTTTCAGCCTTTAACAAATCGAGGTACCGCCTATAGGTTTGACCGAAAACGCCGGCGAAACGCCTGAAGATTTTCGCCGACTCTTCAGGGAAGGGCTCTGCCGTAAACGCAAAAATGGCGCCCTCCCGGAAAAAGTAGTCACTATGAATTTCACGCGTAGGGATAGCGCCCAGGTCAAATTGGGTGGGATAGCCCGGATGATTGTTGATGGCCAGGTAATAGGTTTTGATATTGTCCCCGGCCAATTCATATTGGAAGGCCTCCTGCCTTGATCGCCATGCATCGCGTACCTCTTGGAGCATGGGATGAATCGTTACATCCAGATGCCCAATAATCAAGGACGCCTGTCCGTTGTTGCCTGATTTTGCAGTCCACACTTCGGTGTCAGTGCCCTCACTAAAAATCAGAATGCCGCAGCGATTGGTTTCAACGCCGAGTTTTACCAGTTCATCGAAAAGCGTGGCCACAGTGACGCCCACATCTTCGCTGTTGTGCATGGCCATCGTTTTGCTTCGCACGCGTTCGAGGGAAGCTTCAATCTGCGCTTCCCGCGACTGGGCTTCGGCTTTTTGCAGGTCGAGGAAGCGGGTGTAGGATTGTTCAAACACATTAGCGAAGCGTCTTAAAATATTGTTCTCTTCTTCGGAAAAAGGAATGCCTGCGTAGTTGGTAATATTCAGCAATGAATATTTCCTGAATGCGATGGACGAGGCATAACCCTTCTTGCTCTGGATGTAGGCTCTTCTTTCGGACTGCACAAGCGCGCCAACATTCGAATGTTCAAAGAATTGCTTCCACCACCGCGAAACGTCTTCCTCCGAAAGCAGGATGGTAGTAAAGTCAATGCTGCTAACCATCCCCTCATGAATGATGTTGAAAACAGGATGATCAAAATAGGGAACGATGATCTCGACAGGAAAGGTTTGCTGAGTAGTGGCTGTCCAAAACTTGAGATCCTTTTCGGTGTTTATGGGCAAAAACGTAACCGCATCCATGCGAATAGCGAGGTGAATTAACTGCTCGCCAATTACTT
>JAYRNL010000158.1:0-11202 GCA_041912235.1 Cyclobacteriaceae bacterium | reverse complement strand
TCTATCCGATGCTGACGCCGATGATGTTCGACAGCTACCACACGTTTCCCACGCTAAAAAACAACCGGCTGCTGCTTGGTGTGGTCACGCGCTCACCCAACGACACGAACCACCCGCAAAAGGCTTCATTCATCCAGATTCCAAGCAACATTTCCAGGTTCTATGAGATTTTGCAGGTGGACGGATCCATATCCTTCGTGCCCGTGGAAGACATCATCATCCACAACATCCACCACCTGTTCCGCAATGTGGAGGTGCTGTCGGTGAGCTTGTTCCGGATAAACCGCAACGGTGACTTCACGCTGGAGGAAAGCGAGGACATTGAATCCAACTTCCTTGAGGAGCTGAAGCGCAAGCTGCAGACCCGTCGAACCGGCCGTGTGGTGCGTATGGACATATTGGAAGGAGCCGATCCATGGATGGTGAGGCTGCTGAAGATCCAATGGGACATGGATGACCAAAACATCTTTCAGGTTCCCAAAGAAAGCCTCCTGGACCTAACCGGCCTCAACCAGATCATCGGGCACAAGGAATTCAAAGACCGCCGGACGTCCCTGCGTCCCCCGATCAAGCCGGTCAGTTTCCCTGAGCAGGGCACCCGGGAATTATTCGAGGTCCTGAAAGAGAGGGATATTCTGCTCCACCACCCATACAATTCGATGGAGCCTGTCTTGGAATTGCTGGAGAAGGCAGCCGATGATCCACTGGTGCTTTCCATCAAGATTACGATCTACCGACTGGCCCGGGAATCCCGGGTGAGTGCGGCCCTGTTGAAAGCAGCAGAGAATGGCAAGCACGTCTCGGTCCTGTTTGAGGTGAAGGCGCGGTTTGATGAAGAAAACAACCTCAGGGAAGCGCAGAAACTTCAGCGGGCAGGGTGCTTTGTCATTTATGGATTCGGGGCCCTGAAGACCCATACCAAACTTTTGCTCATCGTCCGCCGCGAGCCGGATGACCGTGTGTTCCGGTATGTGCACATCGCCAGCGGCAATTATAACGAGACAACCTCGCGGCTGTATACGGATATCGGCCTCTTGTCGACCAAAGAGGAGTATGCCAGCGATGTTTCAGAATTTTTCAATGTAATAACCGGGCATTCCCAACCCAGTCATTATAAGAACCTCATCACCTCGCCCCGTGACATGCGCAATGAACTGTGCAGCCTGGTCAAGAAGGAGGCCGAGAACGCAAAGAAGGGCCTGCCGTCAGGAATCATTATCAAATTCAATTCCCTTCAGGATCGTGAATTTATTGACGCCTTGTATGATGCGAGCCAGGCCGGCGTAAAGATTAAGCTGATTGTGAGAGGGATGTGCTGCCTGAGGCCCGGCCGTCCCGGATTGAGCGAGAACATCGAAGTGATTTCCATCGTGGGCGACTACCTTGAACACTCACGGATCTACTATTTCCACAATGCCGGAGCCCCCAAGATCTATATTGGCAGTGCAGATGCCATGGTGCGCAGCTTTGACCGGCGCGTGGAATCACTGGTTTTGCTTGAAGAAGAACTATTGCAACGGCAGTTGAAGAACATTCTCCACCTGAACCTTAAGGATAATGTTAATGCCTATATCATGAAGGAAGACGGGACATACGTTAAGAAGGAGCGTAATGGAGAAGCTCCGGTCAACATTCATTCCGCCTTCTACGAAGTGACCAGCGAAACGCTGGAGGATGTGGATTTGATTACTTGACCCTGGTGGTCTTCCGACCCTGCGACTGGTCTTCCGCATTCACAAACTCAACCTTCTTTATCTCCCGGTTCTTTTCGAAAAGGTGCAGCAGTATGCCGTCTTTTAGTCCTACTTCAGGGACAATGATCTGCCTGGAGCGTGCCCATTGCATGACCTGGATATAGATATCGCTGGCGGGTACGATCACGTCGGCGCGGTCGGGGTTCATCTGCATCTCATAAATGCGCTCCTCCATGGATTTGGAATCCACCAACTTCCGGATTTCGATCATCTTCTTGAGCGACATTGCTTTGCCGGTCTCCACCTGGGACAACTCAAAGAGCTTGCTGATGTTGCCACCCGTGCCAACGGCAGTAACCGTGCCCAAATCGCGATGAATATGGTCTTTCACCCAGCGCTCCATTTCCCGCCACACAATCGGCGAGTCGTGATGTTCCAGTACACGCACCGACCCAACCGGGAAGGACCTTGTTTTCACTTTTCTTCCGTTGGTAAACAAGTTCAGCTCGGTACTTCCGCCCCCCACATCAATGTGGAGGTAGGATTTCCGGTCGAGGAACGAGGAGATGGCCTGGTTGATCAGTTCGGCTTCAAGTTGCCCGTCAATGATGTGAATATCGATTCCGAGCTCCTTTTTGATTTTTTTCACCACCGCCTGACCGTTTTCCGATTCCCGCATGGCGGACGTCGCACAAAACATGAAGTCATCGACCTCGTACAATTCCAGCAGGAGTTTGTAGGTCTTCATGAGCTTCTTGAACTTCTGGATGGTTTTCTTGCTGATCCTCCGGCTGCCAAATACATCGTGGCCAAGGCGGAGCGGAAAGCGCACGTACTCCAGTTTCTTGAAAAGAACCCGGTCCTTGCGCTCAAGTACGCTCGACACCTGGAAGCGGATGGCGTTGGACCCGATGTCGACAGCAGCTAGTTTCATGACGTGGTCGCAAAATACAGGTTAATGCTCAACCCTGGGATGAGGGAAATCATTAAAACGGGCTAAATTTTTAATTTCTGAGCTTATTCCGTTTCTTTGCGATGCTTATCCAGAAAGACCGAGGGACTGGGCCCTGTGAAGTCTTAGCAACCTGGCGTCGATCACGAAGGTGCTAACTCCCATCTCGACTGAAGTCGGGAAAAGATAAGCAGCCACGTCACTGGCTCTTTCTGGAATAGCATAGTGTAAACCCACCAGGAAGAGTGAAAATCGAAGACATACTCAGGGAACGCATCATGGTGCTGGATGGCGCCATGGGGACGATGATCCAGCGGCATAAGCTGGAGGAGAAGGACTTTCGCGGCGACCGATTCAAGGATCATGAGTACCCCCTTAAGGGCAACAACGACATCCTTTCCATAACGCGACCCGATATTATCAAAGACATTCATCGCCAGTATTTTGAAGCCGGTGCGGACATTGCCGAGACCAATACGTTCAGCGGCACGCGCATAGCCCAGGCCGATTACCACCTGGAGGATGCGGTGTACG
The DNA here is from genome assembly GCA_041912235.1 of Cyclobacteriaceae bacterium. Lineage (GTDB taxonomy): Bacteria > Bacteroidota > Bacteroidia > Cytophagales > Cyclobacteriaceae > ELB16-189. Next base: position 8,022 of record JAYRNL010000158.1, on the reverse strand, counting down.
AACTCAATGTGCAGGCGGCTCGGATCGCACGGGAGGTGGCTGATGAATTTACCAGGAAGGATCCGGGCAAACCCAGGTTTGTAGCTGGATCCATGGGACCTACCAACAAGACGGCGTCCCTGTCTCCGGACGTAAGCAATCCCGGCTACCGGGCCATCACTTTTGACGAATTGAAAGAGACTTTTAAGGAACAGGCCAAAGGCCTTATCGATGGGGGAGCCGACGTGCTGCTGCTCGAAACAATTATCGATACCCTTAATGTCAAGGCGGCGTTGTTCGGCATCCAGGAATTGTTTGATGAAATCGGCAAGACATTGCCCATCATGGTATCAGGCACCATCACGGATGCCAGTGGACGAACCTTGTCCGGACAGACCACCGAGGCCTTCCTGGTATCGGTTTCCCACGTACCCCTGTTGAGTGTCGGGTTGAATTGCGCACTGGGGGCAAAAGCGTTGCGCCCGTACTTGCAGGTACTCAACGAGCAATCGCCATTTTTTGTGAGCGCGTATCCCAATGCCGGCCTGCCCAATGAGTTTGGCCAGTACGATCAGACTCCGGGCGAAATGGGCGAACAAATCAAAGAATTCCTTGAAGAAGGCCTGGTTAATGTAGTAGGCGGATGCTGCGGTACGACGCCCGAGCACATCAGGGTTATTGCTGCCATGGCGTCACAATACAAGCCGCGCCCGGTGGCACCTTTGGCCGAAGTACGATAGCACATTCATGAAAGAGGTGACATTACAGCTGAGCGGCCTCGAGGCTATCCGGATAACATCGGAATCCAATTTTGTCAATATTGGCGAAAGGACCAACGTGACCGGATCGGCCAGGTTTCTTAAACTTATCAAGGAAGACAAGTTTGATGAGGCGCTGGAGGTTGCGCTGGATCAGGTCCGTGGCGGAGCCCAGGTGATTGATGTAAACATGGATGAAGGCATGCTGGATGCTGAAGCGGCCATGGTCAGGTTCCTTAACCTGATGGCTTCGGAACCCGAGATCGCCCGAATCCCTGTCATGGTGGACTCATCGAAATGGAACGTGATTGAGGCAGGCCTTAAATGCCTTCAGGGTAAGAGCATCGTAAACTCCATCAGCCTGAAAGCAGGAAAAGAAGAGTTTGTGCGCCAGGCGAAGTTGGTCAGACGTTATGGAGCCGCGGCGGTTGTCATGGCTTTCGACGAGCAGGGGCAGGCGGACACGTACCAGCGCCGAATTGATATTTGCAAAAGGGCCTATGATATCCTGGCGGGCGAAGTTCACTTTCCTCCCCAAGACATCATTTTTGATCCCAACATATTCCCCGTTGCCACGGGCATCGATGAGCACAGAAATTATGCCGTGGATTTCTTCCGCGCTACCAAATGGATAAGAGAGAATCTGCCCTTTGCCCAGGTGAGCGGGGGAGTAAGTAACGTATCATTCAGTTTCCGTGGAAACCAATTGGTCCGCGAGGCCATGCATTCAGCCTTCCTGTATCACGCCATCCGCAACGGCATGACCATGGGCATTGTCAACCCGACTATGCTGGCCGTGTATGACGACATTCCCAAGGATCTCCTGGAGCGCGTGGAAGATGTGCTGTTAAACCGGCGAGAAGATGCCACGGAGCGACTCCTGGAATTTGCGGAAACGGTAAAAGGAGCTGCCAAGAAGAAGGACGTAGATGACGAATGGCGGAGGCAGCCCGTGGAGGACCGGATCACCCATTCGCTGGTGAAAGGAGTTATCGACTTCATCGATCAGGACGTTGAGGAGGTTCGAAAGAAATACAATAAACCCCTCGAAGTGATTGAGGGCCCACTGATGGCCGGCATGAACGTTGTGGGTGACCTCTTTGGCGCCGGGAAGATGTTCCTGCCCCAGGTGGTGAAGAGCGCACGCGTGATGAAGAAGGCAGTGGCCTACCTGACGCCGTACCTGGAAGAAGAAAAGAGACGGAGCGGACAGGAAGGCAAACCGGCGGCCAGGATTCTGATGGCCACCGTGAAGGGCGATGTACATGATATTGGAAAGAACATTGTTGGCGTAGTGCTTGCGTGCAACAATTACGAGGTGGTGGACCTGGGGGTCATGGTGCCTTCCGAAAAGATCCTGGAGGCTGCCCGAAGGGAAAAGGTGGATATCATTGGACTCAGTGGGTTGATCACACCTTCCTTGGATGAGATGGTGCATGTGGCCCGGGAAATGCAGCACGATAAGATGGACTTGCCGCTGCTGATCGGTGGCGCAACCACTTCACGCATTCACACGGCCGTAAAAATTGACCCATGCTATGACGGCCCGGTGATCCACGTACTCGATGCATCGCGTTCAGTTCCCGTGGCCAGTGAACTTATTAATCCCGCCACACGCCAGGCGATCAAAGACCGGTACAAGTCTGAATATGAGCGCTTGCGCCAGGATCATGCCGGGCGACAGCAGGAAAAGACGTACCTGTCGATCGAAGAGGCGAGAAAGAACCCGGTTGCCATTGACTGGTCTTCCTTCGAGCCGACGCAACCTGCCTTCTTTGGGCGCAGGGAGTTTCTGAACTACCCCCTGGAAGAGTTACGCGATTACATTGATTGGACGCCATTTTTCCAGACGTGGATGTTGTCTGGCCGATTCCCCGAAATCCTTACAGACAGCCTGGTGGGTGAGGAAGCCAGCCGCTTATATCGGGATGCGCAGGACATGCTGGATCAGATCGTGGCTGGAAGGAAGTTGCAGGCCCACGGGGTGCTGGCATTTTATCCGGCTAATCGGACAGCGGCCGAGGACGTAACCTTATTTGGCGACCGGGAGATGAAAACACCCGTGTCGACACTTCACTTCCTCCGTCAGCAAAATAAGAAGGCCCCCAACCTTCCGAACTTCAGCTTGGCCGATTTCATTGCTCCGGCCTCGTCGGGGAAAAAGGATTACATCGGGCTGTTTGCCGTCACTGCGGGAGTGGGGCTGGACAAGTTCATTGCGCCATTCAAAGCACAGCACGACGACTATAAGGAAATAATGGCCAAGGCCTTAGCCGATCGTCTTGCAGAGGCCTTTGCCGAGTGCCTCCATGCAAAGGTGCGCAGGGAGTGGTGGGGCTACGCGAAGCAGGAAGAGCTTTCTAATGTGCAGTTGATCGGGGAGGAATACGTGGGTATTCGCCCTGCTCCGGGTTATCCGGCCTGTCCGGATCACACGGAGAAAAAAACGCTGTTCAACCTGCTGGCTCCCGAAAAGCAGGCAGGCATCAAACTTACCGAGTCGTTCGCCATGTGGCCCGCCTCTTCGGTGAGCGGCTACTATTTCTCCCATCCCAAGTCCACCTACTTTGGACTGGGCAAGATCGGCAAGGACCAGGTGGAAGATTATGCAAGGCGGAAGGGGATGAGCGTGGGAGATGTAGAAAGATGGCTGGCCCCGGTGCTGGCGTATGGATAGAGACACGCAAGCACGTAAACACTAAGACACATAAACACGTCCTGAACGAAAATGAAAGTAATCGACCATATCCGCCGTGCAAACGGCAAGACGCTTTTCTCCATAGAAATTCTCCCTCCCTTGAAGGGCGAGAACATCAAGATGTTATACGACAACCTTGATCCGTTGATGGAATTCAAGCCGCCTTTCATTGATGTGACATACCACCGCGAAGAATACGTTTATAAAAAGAAGGATGGCGGACTGTTGGAGAAGCGCTCAACCCGCAAGCGTCCGGGAACGGTAGGCATTTGCGCGGCTTTGCAGAATCATTATCAAATCGACACCGTGCCGCACATCATCTGCGGAGGCTTCAGCCGGGAGGAGACGGAAAACGCGCTGATTGACCTCCACTTTCTGGGCATCGACAATGTGCTGGCGCTCCAGGGGGATGCGATCAAATCAGAGGGAAGGTTTACCCCCGACCCGGATGGCCACAAATATGCTTCCGAGCTGCTGGAACAGATCGTCGGGATGAACCACGGCAAGTACCTCGACGAAGACTTGGAGAATGCGTCACCCACCAATTTCTGCGTCGGCGTAGCGGGTTACCCGGAAAAGCATTTTGCCGCCCCTAATCTGAAAGTCGATCTCAAATACCTGAAGCTCAAGGTGGACATGGGGGCCGAGTACATCGTCACCCAGATGTTTTTTGACAATTCGAAATACATCGAATTCGTCAAACTATGCCGTGAAGCAGGCATCCAGGTTCCCATCATCCCCGGAATCAAGCCCATCACTACGAAGAGTCAGGCGAGCATCTTGCCCACGGTATTTCATATTGATCTGCCCGAAGCGTTGGCCGATGAGGTGGAACGCTGCAAAGACAACGCCGCGGTAAGGCAGGTGGGTGTGGAGTGGGCCGTTAACCAATCCAGGGAGCTCATCAAGTTTGGCGTGCCTACGCTTCACTTTTATTCCATGGGCAAGTCCGATCCGATCTATCGGATAGCAAAGGAGTTGTTCTGATAAAAGGATTGTAAAACAAAAAAAGGGGCCGAAGCCCCTTTCTTTTTTTCGTCACCAGTTTCTACTGACCGTTCACGGGAAGACCCGTTCCGGGGTAGGCTGCAAGGCTGGCTGGCGGAATCACGGCTGTAAACGTTGAGTTGATCGCGCCGATGATCACATTGGCTGTAAAGGCCGCGCCGCGACTGTTCGGGTGAATGCCATCCTCGGAAAACATCCCGGCAGGGGGTGCGAAGGTGGGGGCGATGGTTACGCCGTCCGCCACGTACACCCGGTAGGTGAGGAGATCTTTGTAGGCCTGGTAGATGTCAGCAACAGCCACCCTTCCTGAGCTGGCAGCCGCTGCCGCTTTGATGGTGTTATTGAAGTCAACGGTGCGGGCCTGAATGTCCGCTGTTTCGGTAGGAAGGAGTACATAGGCATCGTCGAGGGGAGCCGACACGCCAAAGACCCAGAGGGGACTTGGCGTTGTGCCGCCAGGAGGCACACCACAGGTTCCAAGAATTCCGCCTGCCGCGAGAGTGATCAGGTCGGTGCTGGTGGCCTGACGGACTTGACCGTAAGGGGTCAACGCCACATTGATCGCTCCGAGGGTGGCACTCAAATCGGCCAGCGTTTCATCCTTGATCAGGATTCCGTTCTTTCCATAAGCGTAATAAACCTTACGCTTGGCAGCCTCTGCAGCGGTGATCGCTGAAACACTGACGAGGTAATCAAGTGCGGCATTGTACCCTCCGAATCCGCTGGCGCCATTCAACAAGGCCAGCGTAGCGGCATCCGTACAGTTGGTCGACTTGAACTCGATGGAGTTCCAGGCTACCGTGTTGAAGTAAGGAAGCGTAGTGATGTCAGGTATTGTGGTTACGACACCCTTTGAATTGGGAACGGCAAGCATACCTGCCAGTGTTGCTCCATAGGCGCCGGCAAACGTTGCTGACGGCGTCATATCATTGTTGCCCACACCGTTATTGGAGGCGGATGCACCTGTGGTGGCATAGTTCAGGATATCAAACGCCCCGAAGCTGAAGAGGAAGAATGAACCGCCCTTCTCTGCAGCATCAGTAATCAGGGGCTTAGCTGCAGGGTTGGAAGCAAAGCGACCATACAAGGGGTTCAGGGTGCCATAGTTGGGAACACCGGCATGGATCAGCTTTGCGCCCGGAACACCAAAGTTGTTCAATGCGGCCTTGTCGCCGGCAAACACAAAGCCTGGGTCAAGCGGCGACTGCGCTGTGTTGTAGGGTGCCGGCATCGCTGGCGTCGAAACCGTGGATGGGCAAGTTGAAGTTGAAGCCGGAGTGGCTGCTGCCCGGGGACCTGCTGAGCGCGAAGTCTGGCAGCCGCTTCCATCCGGATCTACACTTCCATCCGGATCAAAGAGCACGAGGCGCCCGCGGATGGCTGTCGGTACAACGGAGAAAGAAGCATTGAAACCGTTTTCATGGTTGATATCCGGTTGATTGAAGGCTCCTCCGCCTGCAGTGGCGAACTGGGTGGCAAGAATCTTCGGGATGGAAGTAGCCTGGCCTGCGTTGAACAGCGCTCCTCCCTGCATACCGGCAACATAAGAATCGCCGACAGAGACAAACTTGGAAAGATTAGTCCCTCCCGGGTCCGGGTTAGGCCCTGGGTTGACCGTCGGCGGCGCCGGTTCTATAGGTGTCTGCTTACACGCCCCGGTAAAGAGCGCAGTCAGAAAAACAATGGATAATATCTTATTCGTTTTCATGGTGTTCTCGATTTAACGGGTTATTTCAGGAACTCATCAAAGGTGACTGAGATGTAGTACTGCTGTCCTACATACGGAGCTCCCAGGTTGGTGCGGTAGTCTCCACCGCCCAGGTTCGTGGCGCCAAGCTTGAAGACCGACTTGATGGAAGAAACTACATAGCTTACCTGCGCATCCAGTACGCCGAATTCAGGGACATTCCATGTTCCATACGACGACTCCCAGAGGAAGGCCGTCTGGTAACGATAGTTGATGGCAGCGCCGAAGTTCTTAAAAATCTTCCGGTTGCTGATGCCCACCGAACCACGGTTCTTGGGCGTATTGAATCCAGCGCGGAAATCCTTGTCTTCTGTTGCGGTGTAGTTCGCGTAGTTGTAATTGCCATTAAGTTCGAAGTCACGCGGCAACTTGTAGGTGAAGCCAAGGCCTGCACCAAAGGAAGTTACATCGCGCGTTGAGTTAACATACGGTGAGTATAGCGAGCCGGGCTTGACGGTTACACCCTGATGGGTGGTAGGCAGCTTGCTGGCCACGATCTGACCGCCAATGAACCCGGAGTAGGAGGTGTAGAAGCCATTCAAATCGATCAGGAGCTTCTTATCGAGCAAAAGGCCTTTGTAACCTACTTCACCTGACCACAGTTTCTCCGGCTTTACATAGTCGACGTTTGCGGTAACGAGAAGCGTGCTGGCGTTGGGATTGGCTGCCGGGTTGATCGGCGTACCATCCGCGGCGAGGCTACCCCCTGCGGCAACGAATGCATTGTAGGACGCTTGCGTGTAGGCGCCGCCATTATGAATTCCATACCGTTCGGCGTTGGCCTTAGCGCTACCCAGCAGCGTACCGCCCGAAGAAGGGAAGTAGATATACTGGGCCTGGGTGTCCGGATTGCGGAATCCGGTCTGGTAGGAGGCGCGGAAGTTGTGGTTCTCTGAAAGTTCGTACACCAACGTAAGGCGTGGAGTGACGCGGCCGTCAAAGTTCTGGTTCTTGTCGTAACGCACCGAAGCGGTGGCCCTCAGTTGACCGAGGGTTTTTGCAATCACGCCGTACATGCCAAATTCATTGATCTTGATGCGCTCGAAGTTGACACCGTCATTTGGAGCTTCATTGAAGATGGTACCGTTGGAGAACAGGTTGTACTGACGCCAGTTACCACCTACCTGGATGTCGGCAAACGTGAGGTTCTTGAACTGATAATTTCCTTCCACATGGTAGAGCTTGGAGTTGTCGAAGAAGGAAGCGCCACCCTGGGCGGTATGATTTCCGCCGTTAGGATCAACCCAGTTTCCGGTTGGTGTCTTCTGGAAGTAGTTGGCCTTGACCAGATTGACCAGGTTGGTAAACTCGGGTGTTCCCGGAACAGGACGGTTGCGATCGGCAAAGGCGCGAGCTGCTGTAGGCGTTCCAGCAGGTACTCCGGGGATATAACCTTGCATGGCCAGCAGGTAATCAGGTACCCAGCTCGTGCCAGACGGGCTGATCGTTTCATTCATATATGAACCTAACGCTGTCAGGTTATAAGATTTTCCGACGTCGGTGGCCGTCTGGTAGCCGCGCAGGAAGAAATTATCGCCCCTGATTTCGGCCTTGATAAATTCCTGGGAGAAATCACGAAGTGCGTATTTCTCGGTGCCCTGGTAAACAGAACTTCCGCCGCCGTAGCGGTAGTTGATCAGCGCTTCAATCTTGTCGGTTATCTTATAATGAAGGGCCGCGTCAAACTTGATGCTTTTTGCCTCCCGGTCGTCAACGAGGTCTTCTTCGCGGAAGCCCGTGCGCGTTACCACGCCAAGGCTTGGCATTACCGATTGTAAGTTGATTTGCGTTTCGTCGCCGTAAAGGTTCAATCCATCAAAGTTGGTATTGCC
>JAYRNL010000157.1:0-5276 GCA_041912235.1 Cyclobacteriaceae bacterium | reverse complement strand
CTTTATCATATCGCCGACTTCATCACGGAAGAGAACCGGTTTCAAAGCAAGGATGACAGCACGTTGTTTGATCCGGTGGTGGTGAAAGGCCATGCCAATGACCTCGCCACGTTGTCAACGATGCGCCAGGAATTTGGTACCAAGGGGAACCTGGGAAAGATCTATTACAGCGCTTACTATAAACTGCGAACCTATCGATACAGCAATCACTTGTTGGATACCCTTGCGCTGGCCGTCGAGACTACCGGCAACGAACAGTACCTCGGGGTGAGGGCCGGGTTTCAGCTGGACTCTGTTACCGATTTCTCCGGTTCCGCTGAATATCTTTTTGGCGGATACCATAGACTTGAGGCGGAAATCCGAAGTCCCTGGATCGACGCCTACTTCCGGAATTCCATTTCCAAACCCGGGTTCCTTCAACAGGTATACCGCGGCAAATATGATTATTGGAACCAGGCGCTGAGCGGCATAAATATGACGCAGGCAAAGGCGATGCTCAAAGTAGGCAACCCGAAGTTCGGCATCCGGGCCGGGGGCACATTCACCCTTCTCGATCATTATGTATTCTTCAAAGAGGTGGTGCCTGGGGCCGACGGCCAACGCGTGCTGCCGTTTCAGTCTACCGGCAACCAGATCTTGGTGGCGCCGGAGGTGAGCGCCAGCCTCCGTTTTCTCCGACATCTCTATTTCCGGCCCCAGGTAATCTATTCAAGGCTGGTCCGCAATGATGATAATGCCATCAAAGTGCCTACGGTGTTTGCCAATGCGCAACTGGCCTACGAAAATCTCCTGTTCAAAGGAAATCTGCAGCTTCACGTAGGCGCCGATGTGTACTGGCGGTCCGCCTACCAGACAATGGGCTATGACGCACCCACGCAATCTTTCTATGTACAGGAAAAAGCCTCCTCGAAGTCATTCCCTGTTGTCGATGTGTTCGCCGTGGGGAAGATGGGCCGGGTGCGATTCTTTCTCAAGTACAATAACCTGATGGAAGCATTCCTGGGCACCGGATACCAAATAACGCCCAACTATCCCGGGCAGCGAAGCGTACTTGATCTGGGTTTTGAATTCATGCTCTTTGACTGATGGAAAAGGATGTGCTGGGTCTGAATATGGCCACCGATCCAAGGTGGGTGAATCTGGCAGAAAAGAACCTGGAGGATATCCTCGTCGACCATGCGTATTGTGAGCAGAAGGCGGCCTCGTCGTGCATTTCCCTTATCGTTCAATACCCGGATAAGCAGGAGTTGGTCGACAGGCTCACCCCCGTTGTAGCGGAAGAGTGGGCGCATTTTGAGCGGGTGTTGGAAAAACTGCGTGACCGCGGTTGGAAGCTCGGGCCCCAGCGAAGGGATGAATATGTTGAAAAGATCAATGGCTTGATCAAGAAAGGCGGGAGCCGCGAACAACAGTTGGCGGAACGACTCCTGCTCAACGCCTTGATTGAAGCCAGGAGTTGCGAGCGATTCAGGCTTCTGTGGAAGAATATTGGAGATCCGGAGTTGTCGACGTTCTATTATGAGCTGATGGTCTCCGAGGCGGGCCACTACAAGAATTTCCTAAGCCTGGCAAAGCAGTATCAACCGAAGGAAGTGGTGGAGCGCCGGTGGCGTGAGATCCTGGAAGGGGAGGCCGAAATACTAAAGGGTCTCACACCCCGGTCCGACAGAATGCATTAGGTCTTTTGTTTCTTCTTCTTGGCGGCAGGGAACAAGACATTGTTCAGGATGAGCCTGAAGCCGGGAGAATTGGGGTGAAGGTTGAGATCGGTCGGTTCTTCATAGACGGTATGCTGATAGTCTTCCGGATCATGGCCACCGTAGAATGTCCAGAATCCTTTCCCGAAGACGCCATGGAGGTACTTGGCCTCGTTGATCTGCCTGTTCTCGCCCATGATCACCACATCCGATTTGATCAGGTGTTTTTTGAAACCGGTGGTCTGACCATAGAAACCTTCGATCACCTTCGTATGGTTCTGGGTAAGCATCGTGGGTATGGGATCCCACTTGGCTGAGAATTCAAAAACGGTGAAGTAGTCGTTGGCTTGCTGAAGGCCTCGATCCTGAAAATTGTTGTCGATGTCCGAGAATTCATAGGTGAACGGGTCGCGCACCAGGTGAAAGTTGGTGAAGGCCAGGGTGTTGTCGAAATTGAGTTTGTCCTGGGCCCGCGGGTCGGCGGGGTCGCCGTCGTACATACGTTCACAGATATCGGTTCCCTCGGCCGCCAGGGCGATGTCGTAAGAGTCGGTGGCTGAGCACATGGCAAAGAGGAATCCGCCGCTGGCCACAAATTCTTTGATCCGCTTGGCCACAGCGAGCTTCAGTTGAGAGACTTTGGGGAAGCCGTGTTTGCGGGCCATGTCTTCGGCTTCCTTCTGCTGTTCGATATACCAGGGCATGTTGGCGTAGTTGCCGTAGAACTTGCCATACTGTCCGGTGAAATCCTCGTGATGAAGGTGGAGCCAGTCGTACTTGGTCATGTCGCCGCGCATCACCTCATCGTCAAAGACGACGTCGTAGGGTATCTCGGCGTACGTCAGGACCAGCGTAACGGCATCGTCCCAGGGTTGTTTCGACTTGGGGGAGTAGACCGCTATCTTCGGGTATTTCTCCAGCTTCATGATATCGTAGTTCAGCGCCGGGCTGGAGATCTCCAGGAGAATCTGGTTGGTGACGGCGTCCGAAATGATCTCGTAACTGACCCCGCGCACGGTGAGTTCATTCTGAATGGCAGGGTGAAACTGGGTAAGGAAGCTACCCCCCCGGTAGTTCAGCAGCCAGTCGACCTCCGTATCTTTCTTGAGTACCCAATAGGCGATGCCGTAGGCTTTGAGATGATTGGCCTGCTTGTCGTCCATGGGGATAAGGATGTGGTTGGCGCGCGCCACCCCGAAGGCGAGTAAAAATCCGAACAAAATGACCGTCCGCATCGTAGAAGGGCTCATGTATCGGGCCAAATTAATAGAACTGGCTGGCCCTATCCAAAACGCAAAAGAGCGTATTTTTGTCCCCTAAAACTGTTTTTTCCAGGGAAATATGATCGAGAACATCAAAGAAGGGCTCCGTTCCATCAAGGCCAACCTCCTTCGTTCCATACTTACCGCCGTGATTGTGACCTTCGGCATCATGGCTTTGGTGGGCTCGCTTACGGCTGTGGATGGAATCGGGCAAACCCTCAACGAGAGCCTCTCAACCCTGGGGGCCAATACGTTTGATATCTGGTCAAAACGCAACCGGGGCAGGAGTCAGCAGGGGGTGAAAGAAAAGGTATACAAGCGATTAATGATGCCCGAGGTGATGCGGTTTGTCGATCAGTACAACTTTCCGGCTACGGTAAGTGTTGATGCCGACCTGACCGGTATCGCCGAAGTGAAGCGGATGTCCTACAAGACCAACCCCAATATCCAGGTGACGGGCATAAATGAAGATTACTTGCCGGTGAAGGGATTGAACCTCGACTATGGAAGGAACTTCTCACCCATTGAAATTCAATACGGAGCCAAGGTGGTGATCCTGGGTAGAAAGGTGTACGACGCGGTCTTTGATCCCAACCAGAACCCGATCGGTGAGGAAGTAACATTCAAAGGAACCCAATTCCGTGTCATTGGGGTAATGAAAGAGAAGGGCAACCTGGCCGAAGACAACTTTGACAACATGGCGCTGATCCCGGTGATTGTGGCCAACCAGTTGGCATCCGGGCGGGGTCTTGACTATAACGTCACGGTAGCCGTTACCGATCCCACCAAGATGGAGATGGCCATGGGGGAGGCCACCGGGCTGATGCGGTCCATCCGCCGAGATCAGTTAGGCAAACCGAACTCTTTTGAACTGGACAAGAGCGATACCCTCGACGACCTGGCCAGCCTGATGGGGATCATTACCTGGGTTGGATTGGGCATCGGATTCATAACCCTGTTAGGTTCATCCATCGCATTGATGAACATCATGCTGGTATCCGTTACTGAGCGCACCCGCGAAGTAGGTATTCGCAAGGCGTTGGGCGCAACGCCCATGAAAATCCGTCAGCAGTTTATTGTAGAAGCCATTGTGGTCTGTCTGCTGGGCGGTATCGCCGGGGTGATCCTCGGCGTGGCCATCGGCAACCTGGCGGCCAAGGCCATGAACATGTCCTTTGTCCTTCCGTGGCTGTGGATGTTTGTGGGTATAATGGTTTGCGTGGCTGTGGGCTTGTTCTCGGGATACTATCCGGCGAACAAGGCTGCCAAGCTCGACCCGATCGAATCGTTGCGGTTCGAGTAAAATCTGTCCCTGAAAATCGTTTTCTTTGCGGCCCCGGAGAGGTGCCAGAGTGGCCGAATGGGGCGGTCTCGAAAACCGCTATACTCGCAAGGGTATCGAGGGTTCGAATCCCTCCCTCTCCGCCAATGCTAAGGTCAATGATAAGGTTGATATCCATAGTAATTGCGCTCAGTCTGTTTCCACGGCTGACATTTCCCCAAGCCCCCATGAACTCCAAATTCCTCGCCCTCGGCGACTCCTACACCATCGGTGAGAGTGTTGCTGAGAATGAACGTTGGCCCGTTCAACTGGCCCGCGCGCTTAACGAACGTGGTCAGAAGATCGACCCACCCCGTATCATCGCCACCACCGGCTGGCGGTGCGACCAGTTGAAACAGGCGATACTTGATGCCAAACTCCCCAACGACTGGGGCATGGTGTCGCTGTTGATCGGCGTGAACAACCAATACCAGAAGCGCACCGCGGAAAGCTACGCACCGGAATTTGAGGAGCTGTTAAACATGGCCGTTCAGCTCGCAGGCGGGAACAAGAAGAATGTCTTTGTAGTATCCATTCCGGACTACGGATTCACACCGTTCGGGAACCCCAAACAGGAAGAAATCTCCAAAGCCATTGACGAGTTTAACAACGTGAACCGCAGGATAACTCAGAAGATGGGAATAACCTATGTGGAGATCACCGACCTGACCCGCGAAGGGCTCGTCAAGCCGGAGTACGTGGCTGCGGATGGACTACATCCTTCAGGAGCCATGTATTCGCTCTGGGTGGAACGAATCCTTGTTGCGCTTACCCCGCGGCGCTGATCTACTTAATCAGCAGCGGCCTCACTACCGCAACTACATTATTGGCAACGATGGTGTGCCCGATCGCATTGGGATGAATTCCATCGGCCTGGTTCAGGCCTTCTATCCCGGCCACACTGTGGAGGAGAAAGGGAATCAACGACGCCTTGTTCTTGGTGGCTAACTCAGGATAGAGATTCTTGAACTGGTTGGAGTACTCTTTCCCCATGTT
>JAYRNL010000156.1:0-5684 GCA_041912235.1 Cyclobacteriaceae bacterium | reverse complement strand
GGTATTGGCCGTCACCCTCTTCAGCAAGACCGGTTCGCTGACCGAAATTCAACTAAGCCGTTTTGATGACATCGTTCAGAGCAACGACGTGCAGCGGCTCGTGTTGGTGGAGAATGAGAAAACGGTGGAGATCACCCTGAAAAAAGAAGCCCTTCAGAACGCCAAGTACAAGCTGGAGCTCGAAAAGAACAGCCCGCTCGGCATGAGCATGGGCGGCCCGCACTACAAGATGAAGATCGGGTCGATCGACAAGTTTATTGAACACTACGAGGAGCTGACCAAGAGCATCCCCAAAGGACAACGCATCGATGTGGTATACGAAGAGCGCAACGACGTGGGCAACATGCTCTTTAATTGGGGATTCCTGTTCCTGCTGCTTTTCGGTTTCTGGATGCTCATGCGGCGGATGACCGGAGGCGGCGGTCCCGGCGGACAGATTTTCAACATCGGGAAGTCAAAGGCAGCGCTTTTTGATGCGGAGAGCAAAGTGAAAATCACGTTTGAAGATGCGGCCGGCCTTGACGAAGCCAAGGTGGAGATCATGGAAATCGTGGAGTTCCTCAAGAACCCTTCCAAGTTCACCAAACTCGGCGGCAAGATCCCCAAAGGTGCACTGCTCGTGGGAGCCCCCGGCACCGGTAAGACACTCCTGGCCAAAGCCGTGGCCGGCGAAGCAGGCGTGCCCTTCTTCTCCCTCTCGGGTTCTGACTTTGTTGAAATGTTTGTGGGCGTAGGCGCCGCCCGCGTGCGCGACTTGTTCAAGCAAGCGAAGGAAAAAGCGCCCTGCATAATCTTCATTGACGAAATCGACGCCATCGGCCGTTCACGTGGCCGTGGACAAATTCCCGGGGCTAACGATGAAAGGGAGAACACGCTGAACTCACTGCTTGTGGAGATGGATGGTTTTGCCACTGACAGCGGGGTCATCATCCTCGCCGCCACCAACCGTCCTGACGTCCTTGACTCCGCCTTGCTGCGACCCGGTCGCTTCGACCGCCAGATCAGCATCGACAAACCCGACATCAATGGTCGCGAGGCCATTTTCAAGGTGCATCTCAAGCCCATCAAACTCTCCAGGGAAGTGGATGTCAAGAAGCTGGCAGCCCAAACCCCGGGTTTTGCCGGAGCCGAGATTGCCAACGTCTGCAACGAAGCGGCGCTGATAGCCGCCCGCAAAGACAAGAAGGAAGTGGAGATGGCCGATTTCCAGGATGCCATCGACCGGGTCATCGGCGGCCTGGAGAAGAAGAACAAACTGATCTCTCCCGAGGAAAAGCAAATCGTCGCCTACCATGAATCCGGTCACGCGGTTGCCGGCTGGTACCTTGAGCACGCCGACCCGCTGGTCAAAGTGAGTATCGTACCTCGAGGCATCGCCGCCCTGGGCTACGCGCAGTACCTGCCTAAAGAACAGTTCCTCTACCAGACCGATCAATTGATCGACGAAATGTGCATGGCCTTTGGCGGACGGGTGGCCGAGGACATCGTGTTCAACAAGATTTCAACCGGCGCGCTCAGTGACCTGGAGCGCATCACGAAGATGGCCTACAGCATTGTGACCGTCTACGGTATGAATAAGGAGATCGGCAACATCTCGTTCTACGACAGCAAACAGTCGGAGTACAACTTCCAGAAGCCTTACTCCGAGTCTACGGCCGAGAAGATCGATAAGGAAGTCAAGGCGCTCGTCGATTTCTGCTACCAGCGCACGAAGAAGCTCCTGAACGATCACCGCGAGCAACTGGAGATCATTGCGAAAGAACTGTTGCAGAAGGAAATTCTCTTCCAGAATGACCTGGAGCGCTTGATCGGCAAACGTCCGTTCAAGCACCAGACTCAATACGAGAAATTCACCCAGAGCAACGGCGCCGCAAAGGAACCCGAAACTCCCGCAGCGGAGAGCACCCCTGCCGAGGAAGCGCCAAAACAGGAAAATCAATAGTAATTTCTCTGCGCATCTCCGCGTGTATTCCTCCGCGCACTTTGCGTGTATTCCTCCGCGCCCTTTGCGTAAAAAAGAATAAATCCTCCCAACCACAAACGCCGCCAAGTAAACGCAGAGGGCCCGGACAGGAACATGTATTGAATTCCTGACAATCGGTTGATTGAGCGATGATTCACGGTATTTAATGGCCTATTTCGAGCCAAACGTGAATCCATGAGCGAAAATGAATTATCCACCCGGGTGATCGGGCTTGCCATCAACGTTCATCGCACCCTGGGTCCGGGTCTGCTGGAATCAGCCTATGAAGAGTGCCTCTACTATGAATTGGTGAAAGCCGGCATCTGGGTTGAAAAACAAAAACCGTTGCCACTGATCTACCAGGACGTGCGACTGGAGTGCGGCTACCGCATCGACTTGTTTGTTGAGAAGAAGTTGATTGTTGAAATAAAATCGAAGGAGGCTATGCACGACCTTTTCATAGCCCAAACCCTAACCTATCTTCGATTGTCAGGTTGCAAGCTGGGCCTGCTCATCAACTTTAACGTCGTATTGTTAAAGGACGGTCTCCGCCGCGTCGTCAATAACCTCTGAACCCGACTCTACTTTGCGTTCTCTGCGTGTATTCCTCCGCGCTCTTTGCGTTCAAAAGTTTATGACGCTAAAGACGCCAAGTAAACGCAGAGGACGCTACCTTTGGGACCCGGACCTTTATGGATTCCCAAACCATCTCCCTTCCTGCCGGTAAGAAGCTCTACTTCGCCTCCGACTTCCACCTGGGCGTACCCACCGCCGACTCCAGCCTCGAACGAGAGAAACACATCGTCTCCTGGCTTGAATCCATACGCAAGGATGCCCATGCCATCTACCTTCTCGGTGACATCTTCGACTTCTGGTTCGAGTACCGCCACGCCATCCCCAAGGGGTTTATCCGGTTACAGGGTAAACTCGCCGAACTCCGTGACCAGGGCATTCAGGTTGCCTTCTTCACCGGCAACCACGACATGTGGATGTTCGACTACTTCCCTACCGAGCTCGGTATCCCCATTTATCGCGAACCCATTGAATTGGCCATCGGCAAGCAGCGGCTGGTGGTAGGACATGGGGACGGACTGGGTCCCGGCGAGCGAGGCTACAAGATTCTCAAGAAGTTCTTCAACAGCGCCGTTTGCCAGTGGCTGTTTGCGCGGATCCATCCCAACCTCGGCATGCGGATTGCTCACTACTGGAGCAAAAAGAGCCGCATTTACAACATGAACCGCGAGGAGCAATTCAGGGGCGAAGAGAATGAGTACCTCTTCCTCTGGTGCCGCGACCAGGAGAAGGTTACCCATCGCGACTACTATATCTTTGGTCACCGCCATCTTGTGCTGGACCTCCAGGTGACGGCAACTCCTTCCAGCAAATACCTGAACCTGGGCGAATGGATTCATCACAAGACCTATGCAGTGTATGACGGGCAACAGGCAAGGCTGGTAAGAGCAGAGGCATGAACGGCTTCCGGTTAATCGCTTTCTGCCTGCTATCGGGCGTAACCGCTTGGGCACAACCCATGCCCAAACCCATCTCCGTCGACTCCGATATTGTCTGGGCCGGCGTAGATCGTCCGGGCGACCTGTTTGTCGTGTTGGCCTCCGGAGAAGTTCAGAAGTACGACAAAACAGGAAAGAAAATCGGGACTCACCAGTTCAAGGCACCTCCCACCCTGCTGGATCCGTTGGATGGCGTTCGGTCATTCTTCTATCAACGAACCGGTCATTTTTACGGGACGTTATCCTATGACTTTAGTTCAGTAGACGAAAAGACCCTTGATCCTTCGTTTGCCATCAGCCCCTGGCTGGTGTGCCCGGCCTTGCACGAGCTATGGATTTTGGATTCAGCGGACTTCACCATCAAGAAGACCTCCATGAATGCCATGACAATCAGCCTTGAATCCGCGCTGAAGCATTTGCCCAACAAGAAGATCAATGATTACCTGTCCATGCGGGAATACCAGAACTATGTGTTTTTGCTGGATCAATCCGCGGGCGTGCATATGTTCAATCCCCTGGGTCGATTTGTGCGAACGCTGGGAGAAGCCGGAATGAGGTACTTCAACTTTCTCGGCGAAGAGTTATACTTTGTTTCCGGTAACCACCTGGTATTCATTGACCTGTACACCGCTGAGCGCAGGACACAGCCGCTGCAAACCCCCTGCACCTTTGCCTTACTCAATGACGATCGTCTGTACGCCATATCCGCAAGATCCGTGACGATATTGCCTTACGCGCCATGACGTATCCGCCATCCGTGTAAATCCATGCTATCACGGAGGCGACCACTTCCCATCTTTGATCCACCAAGCAAAACCCATGAACCGCCTTCTGACTGTTGTAATTATTCTTTCAGCCTTCACCGCCATCGCCCAAAAGAAGGCCCCCAACCCAAAACCCTACGCCGGCACGATTACGGAGGCTGATCTTAAGAAGCATTTGTACGTTGTTGCCAGCGCCGAAATGGAAGGACGAGAAACCGCCACCGAAGGGCAGCGCAAGGCCGCCGCGTATATCGAGAATCAATTCAAGTCACAGGGCCTGCAACCTGGCTTCAACGGCTGGTTTCAACAGTCCTTTCCCGTGTATCGCGATTCTGCCGTTGTAGCCCGAATGACCGTAAACGGAAAGGCCCTTGAATCGGAAAAGGACTTCCAGGCCAGTGCCACGTTTGCCGTCGAATCAAAACTGTACTTCGCCGAGGTGGTTTATGCCGGATACGGTGTTATCGACTCAACCTACAACAGCTATGGCAACGCCAACGTAGCCGGCAAGGCCGTACTGGTTATGGAAGGCGGCCCAGCCGGGCTCAAAGGCGGCACGGGCCGATTCTCTTCAACCGGCACTGCGGCCAAGGTCAACAATGCGCGCATGAAGGGAGCTTCCGCCCTGTTTATCGTGTCAACCGCATTGGCTCCTTCCCTGTTTACCAATCGCATGTACGTGAGCCTGTATCGTGACACCCAATCACCACCCACCTACATGATCTCTGAAAAGACCGCAGAGCTCATCGTCGGCACGGGATGGAGTGATATGAAAGAATCGCTGAAAACAACACGCCCTGACCCGAAAGCCTTCAAAGCTGAAATAGCTGTTTCCCTTGAAAAGAAGATTCAAACGCTCTCCAGTGCTAACGTTCTTGGTTTTGTTGAAGGCACTGACAAGAAGGATGAGTATCTGGTGATCACCGCCCACTACGACCACCTGGGCAAACGGGGCGATGTGATTTACTACGGCGCCAACGATGATGGTTCGGGCACGGTGACGGTGTTGGAACTGGCCGAAGCTTTTGTCAAAGCCAAAGCGGAAGGGAAAGGTCCCCGGCGCAGCATCATTTTCATGACAGTAAGTGGGGAAGAAAAGGGACTTTGGGGATCAGCCTACTACGCTTCGCACCCGACAGTGACTCCGGAGAAAATTACCGCCAACCTCAACGTCGACATGGTTGGGCGCGTGGATATCGACCGCAAGGCCATGGATTCATTGAATTACGTTTACGTGGTCGGTGACGACAAAATCAGCAGTGAATCCAAGGTTTTGGTGCAGCAGGTGAATTCAAAATACTTACAGCTTGGCCTGGACTACAAGTTCAATGACCCGAAGGATCCGCAGCGCATCTACTACCGCAGCGACCATTACAACTTCGCCAAGATTGGTGTCCCCATCATCTTCTTCACCGATGGCGTGACGAGGCCGGACTACCACCGTCC
>JAYRNL010000155.1:0-4489 GCA_041912235.1 Cyclobacteriaceae bacterium | reverse complement strand
TGCTGATGTTCCAGGTAATCAACTCCAGTGATCGGCTAAACCGGTTATTGGGAATCAAGGCCGACATTTCAGCAACTGCAATCGCCCCCAGTCAACACAAATCGGTCTACTCACTTTGGTACATTCTGCCGGGAACTATGGTGACGATCTTCTTGCTTCGTCTCGTCACTGACAACTTCCTTATCGCATTAATTGTATGTTCACTGGTCGGACTCGCCGTGGGCAATTTCCTTCCTCGTTGGAATCACCGGGCTGTGGTCAAGGTTGGCACGCTGTTGATCCTGACGATCATGGCCATCCTGGGTCTGCGGCTTGATTTCAGCGGTTTGTCGCTGCCGATGGCCTTTGTCTTGTTCTGCGTGCTCTGGATAATTCTGCACTATGTGCTACTGGTGGTAGCCGCCCGGTTTATGCATATGCACATGGCCTGGGTGCCCATTGTCAGTATGGCCAACGTTGGCGGTATATCTACGGCGCCCGCGGTCACTTCCGCGTACAACACGACCCTGATGCCGCACGCCATCTTGCTGGCGATTGTGAGTATGGTGACCGGCAATCTGTGGGGACTGATCACCTGGAGTTTGCTTAACCGCCTGTGAGGACTTCTTCATCCCCCCGGGCATTTCTCAATTTGCTTAACTTCGTCTATACCATTCCCCATGAAAGTAATTGCCTCCCTTAACATGACCCTGGACGGGTTTTGCGATCACACGCACGGGATCGCCGACGAGCAGCTTCACAATTACTATACGGAAATGCTGCAACGTGCGGGCGCCCTCCTCTACGGCCGTACCACGTATCAAATGATGGAGGACTTCTGGCCCACGTTGGTCAAAAAGCCGTCGGGGGTTAAATCCATGGATGACTTTGCCATGGCGATCGAGAACGTCCACAAGATAGTCTTCTCCCGCACGCTGCAGAAGGTAGATTGGACAAACGCGCGGTTGGCGACGAAAGAGCTCCGGGAAGAGATTCTGCAACTGAAGCAACAGGGCGGCAAAGATGTGTATGCGGGCAGTCCAAGCATCATTGTGGCTTTGACAAACTTGAAACTGGTGGATGAATACCAGCTCGTCGTTCACCCCGTCATTGCCGGCAGCGGTTTACCGCTGTTCAAGGGTATGGCGGAGAAGGTAATGCTCAAGCTGTTAAAGACCAAGACGTTTGGCGCGGGGCAAATTGCCCTTTACTATGAACCCGTCTGGTAGTTCGAAAAGCAACCTGCTGGCGGCAACCTAGTTAGTCGGGCCGAGGTATTTGTCGAACCAGGCGAGAGTTTCCTTGATCAGTTCAGGACGGGGCACGAGGTGGCCTGCCTCGTAGATGATAATTTTTTTGTCTTGTTCGGGTGTTCCCAGGAATCGGAACATAGGCTTCTGTGACGTTTCAACAGGGAAGAACATGTCATGCTTGCCGTTGAGCATCAGGACCGGTTGCTTGACACGCGGGAGGAAGTTCATCTGGTCAACTTCGGGGAGTGATCGATTCATCTCCATCCCTCCCACGTGCAGAACCAGTGCGCGGATGCGCGGTTCAATCGCCGGGATGATTCCTCCCATGTATCCTCCCCAGCTCACACCATAGTATCCAACTTTGTCCATCCGCATGTCGTCGCGGCTTCCCAGGTAGTCGAGGCTTCGGCCAATGTCCCGGCGCCACATGATCACATGCTCTTTGTAGAAGACCGATTCGTTGGCCAGGTCTGAATTGAGTTTATCTCTTCGCTCGAAAGTCCCTTTGAAGATCGGGAGAACGATAGCACGGCCGCTCTTGATCAAAAAATCGAGACTGCGGATGTTATAGCTTGTCAATTCATCCAGGTAAATGACGTTTGATCCCGGGAAAAAGATGATCGGCTGATACGGCGGCTTCGCATTTCGAGGCAGGAAGAGGTAGGTTACCAGTTTGTCGCCTTCATACCCTGCGTCCATGGTAACGCGTTCCACCTTCCACATGCCCGTGTCAGCCATTTGTTGCACTTCTTCATTGAGCGGCGTGTTGTCGTAGTCATATTGGCGGGCAAAGAGCGCAAAGGTCTTTTCATCGACGGGCCGTTCCTTGGTGTAGTCGCGAAACGCCATGCTCACCGGAGGTGTTATCGCCGCCAGGGTCGTGTCGCCAGGGAGTGTTTGAATGCAGCGGAAGCCGTTGCTTGGCGACCGGTCGATTCCTTCGGCGCCAAACGCGTCGTTGTAGGCATAGGTCTGATCATTCCATCCGCCACCCAGTGAAAAATAATGATTAGGTATGTCCTTCATGGCATTGGCACACCATTCCCTCACATTGCCGGCCAGGTCATAAATGCCAAACGAACAGATTCCTTCATTGGTGCCGACAGGTGATGTCCCGACACCATTGAAATTGCTCATGGGTATGATAAAGAGTGTCCGGTTGGGATCGGCAACCACGTTCCAATGAAAGACGGTAGGTAGCTGCTTGCCGGCGAATTCCGCATATGCGGAGGCCTCGTACCAGGAGACTCCGGCTACGGGATGATTCTCCTTGCCATCGGGATAGCTTCCTGCTTCCCACGTGGAAGGTCCAGGCCGACCCGTGCGGTCGACAAACCGTTTCATCGCCTCCGGCCAGGGAACTACCTTGCCGTTATCATAGATCGGAGACTTCCAGAATTTCTGGTTGGTGTATCCGCCGCCATCAACAAATTCCTTATACGCCTTGTTGGTTACCTCATCGCGGTCAACGAGAAACTCACCCACTTCTTTTCCTCCATTCTGTTCCAGGCCGACGATGACCATCGTTGCTACACGTTTCGGGATGCGTATCATGTTGGCAGGCAGGGTCCCGATGGCATCCAGGTTAAATTTGTTTTCCTGGCCAATCCGGCTGGACACCATCACAACCGGTTCATACCCGGCAAGTTCGATCCTCAGCCGGATATTGTTTGGCAAGCGAACCAGCTTCAGCGGTGTTATTCCAACCGGCTTCCATGAATCGGCCGGGCGATCATAATCCTTCCAAAATACACCGGCGCCGGGAGGATTGGTCTCCACCGATACGGCCCGAGAAATCCGTGGCCAAAGTTCAAGCAGTGCCGAGTCATTGGGGATATATTTTGCGGCTTCCTGCGCCATCTCGAATGCCTGAGATGGAACGGCAAATGCCGACTTGTCAATCATTACGTGAATCGCCGGCAATAATTCGTTTCTTGCTCTACGCTTGTTCAGCCAGTCGGGCACAACGAAGTACGCGGCGATTAGCAAGCTTGCAGCAATACCTGCCATGACAATCCACGCCGGGCGGCCACTTTTCCCTGAAGGTGATGGTTCGGAATTCACCGCATCTGGTTCCTTGGCTGATGGCGTCAGTTGTTGAACCTGCTCAATGGGCTTGGGTGGAGTCAACGATGATGTTGTCGTTCCACGCTGGAAGGCCTTCATGCCGTTGAGGATGTCTTTGATAGCGTGAGCGACCTTGTTGATTTGGTCGCGGTAGAGAACCTGATTAGGGCTCTTGATCTGCTCATCGTCCTTTGCCCTGAGCTGTCGGTTGACTCCTGGCAACCGATAAATGAAATCCACGGAACGGAGCACCTCTCCCGTTTCCGCCTCAAACAAGGCCACATCCTCCGGATCGAGGTCGTGAATTCGTATGGGAAGGATTCGGCTGGCAATGTTGCCATTGGCCAGTTTTACGTGGACACCAAAGGCATCGGATTTGATCTGCTGGTGAAAGGCCACGAATTCATTCTGCCAAGCAAAGCTTTTCGGATCGCAATAGGTCTGGGAGATGATGGGGATAATGATCTCGCATCGCAATTTCCCTTCCAGGCTGCGATTGACATTGTGAGTCTCCAGCAGTCCATCATGCGGATTCTCGTCGAAGTAAATGGAGATGTCCTCTTTGAAGGTGGCCTCGAGTTCCTTTTTGAGGTTTTCAACAAATTCAGTTACCCAACCGTCGTATTTGTTGTCCTTTTGTCGATAGCTGATGAAGATATCGTACTCGAAGCCAGGGAGAAGAGCGGGCATTTCTCAAAGATAATGGAATTGTCCATTAGTGTTCAAGTAATGACTGGAGCTGGGTCGGCCCGTGTTGCGCTTCTTTTCGAGATGCCTGGCGCTGTCAAGAAGCTAAATCATGAACGCTATGCAGTGCCTTACTGGGCAGTATTTTCTAACTTTACACCATGTCAGAAGAGGAAAAAATACACCGGCTGCTCAAGTACATCGTCAAGACGGGGCAGACCACCTACGAATACGACGAATTGATACCCGCCTTCTCCTACGGCCTTTTCAGGAAGCCGAATGTGAAGGAGATCGAGCGCCTCTGCCAGGCCATGATCTTTGACGGCCTGGTGTCCGATTCACCCGGAAAGAAGTACGGCGGCATTGCCGTGAAGCCACAGGCCATCGAGGCCTATTACGGAGGGAAGTATTTCACCGAGGCGGCGAAACCGGGATACTCCCTTGGCGCATTGGCGGGACTGTTGGTAGGTCTGGGAATGCTGGGAGGGCTTGCCTGGCTGGGC
>JAYRNL010000154.1:0-10497 GCA_041912235.1 Cyclobacteriaceae bacterium | reverse complement strand
TACCACGGCCACCAAGCCCAGGATGATCCAGATCTGGTAGTTGGAACGGGGTAACCGCGGAGGGATATTGCTATTGTCTTTTCTTTCCTTGTCTGCCATGTAAGTAAGGTCCTTTTAACGAATCTGTATAGGTAACGCTTTCCTGTGGAATAGGTTCAATCCTTGATTTCCGTGATGTCCGCATCTCCCCAAAGCCGCTCCAGGGCGTAGAAAGCACGCAAATCCTTGCGGAAGACGTGAGCCACCACACTGGAATAGTCGAGAAGCATCCACTCTTTATTGTTTTTGCCCTCGGTGTGCCAGGCGATTTCCTTTATGCCCTTGTAAACCTCTTCGCTGATGGAGTCGGCGATGGCATCCAATTGTTTGTCGGAGTTGCCGGTGCCAATGACGAAGAAATCAGCGACTGCGTTTTTGACCTTTCGGAGATCCATGACGACGATGTTCGTGGCTTTCTTCTCCTGCATCCCCTTCACGATTAACTTACTGAGTCGCTCGGAAGGATCAGCTTTCGGTCTCTTCGCCATTCACTAACTTGGGTTTCTTTGAACACGCAAAACTAAGGAAAATACCTTGTATAAAATCCCTCCCAAAACCCTTTTCGTGGGGCAAAAGCTCATTTATGTGCCAGAATGTCACTCGACAAATTCCTCGATGGCGGAGTTGCTGGATCACGCGGAGTTACCGGAAGGGACGGTACTCATCACCAACCATCAGACCCAAGGCAGAGGTCAGCGGGGAAACAGCTGGGAGTCCGGACGCGGAGAGAATCTCACCTTTTCCCTGCTGCTCCGCCCGGGGTTCTTGTCGCCCCTGAATCAGTTTCAGCTCAGCATCGCAGTTTCGCTGGGTATTGCCGATGCGCTTTCACGGTACGTACCTGCAGGCATCCGTGTGAAATGGCCCAACGACATCATGATCAAGGATAAGAAAGCGGGGGGTGTGCTGATTGAAAACCAGACACAGGGTCAGCACGTCGCCGCCTCCATCATCGGAATAGGTATAAATGTAAACCAGCCGGATATGCAGCATCCGGGTGCCGGTTCTTTGATCGGATTTATGGGGAAGCCGATTGACCTGAATGAGCTGCTGCACGAACTGCTGGCCTGTCTCGAGGTGCGCTACCTGGAACTGCGAACGGGGGGCCACGATGCCATGCATGGAGAATACCTGAGTCGTTTGTACGGTTACAACCTGCCTCAGGCCTTTGAATCGGCGGGAAAATCGTTTACCGGAACGATCAAGGACGTGGATGAATCCGGACGATTATGCGTTCAGGTCGGAAGTGAAATCCGGCAATTCGCGTTGAAAGAAATAAAGATGCTGATCGGCCGCTAGTCAGGCGTGTTCGGCGCGTCGTTGGAAGAACGGGCGCAACACCGTCCGGTCAAGGACGATGAAAGCAAGAACCAGGTTCACGCCGATGAGGATGTTCATGACCAGCTTTCCATTGATGTTCACACTAGGTATGGAGGGTGTAACGTATTTTGTCAGCGGCTCTATTTGCTCCACCGAGATGGATCCGCCGATCTGGTCGAAACTTCCTGCCGATAGCATCATGGCGAGTAATCCGGAGGCCACCATCACGCCGGCGAGCAACATGAGTCCCGTTTTGGGGGAAGGGTAAGGCGCAAACGAGCCGCGCGTAAGGTTGCGCATCACACGGTCAACGAATACGGCGGAAGGATGCAGGAGTTCTCCCTTGCGGAGGTGTTCGTGCACAGGCCGCAGTTCTTCCAGGCGGCGTTGCATGGCCGATGAGGATCCCAGTTCCTGCTTGAATTGCTGGAGAGCGGGGCCTTCTAATTTTCCATCGAGATAATCCTGGAGGCTATCTTCCTGGTTGTCCGTGATTCGTTCCATACGTTATAAAGTTAACGCTTCTGTTTTTAATATCCGTGTGAGTTCATGGGCCAGTCGTTGGCGTGCCCGATGAACCCGTACTTTCAGGGTGTTCACCCGTTGACCGGTCATCTCCGCCACCTCTTCCAGGCTGAATTCCCGGATATAATAGAGTTGGATGGCCAGGCGGTCGGCTTCGTTCAGGTTGTCCATGGCCTTGGCGATGAATACCTCTTTGTCACTTCGTTCAAGCGATGATTCGCTCCCCTCGTTGCCTTGATCGTGGTGCTCCAGGCTCTCTGTCGGGTGCCGATTCTTGCGCTTGTAACTGATTGCCGTATTGAAGATGATCCGGTACAACCAGGTTGAAAACCGGGCTTTCCGGTTGAACGAACGCAGGTATTGAAAGGCCTTGATGAATCCATCTTGGGCGGCTTCTTCTGCTTCCGGCCGGTTGTTCAGCACTTTCATGGCAATGGTGTACGCGTAGCTCTTGTAATGGTCAACCAACCGGGCGTAGGACTCCCGTTTGCCCGCCAGAACCTGGTCGATCAACTCATTTTCCTGCTGAAGCGATAACACAAGCCTTTGACGCCTTGATTTTCCCTCAAGTTACAGCCCGGGACGATATCAAATCTGACTATTTGTATGGAACCCTGTAACCGGTCCGGGGTAGTGTGGCGTCAAAGGGCTAAAACAACATCATTATGGAAGATTCAGTCATTGTGCCGGTTCTCGGGGTCATGCTGCCCATCATCATCACCCTTGGCGCGTTTATCATGGTGGTCTACCTCCGGAAATTTGAGAATACGGAACGGATGTCGATGATCGAAAAAGGTGTTTCGCCCGAATTGTTCCGCAGGGAACGCACCAACGGGGGCGGGACACTCCGCTGGTCGTTTCTCCTGATCGGTATCGGCATTGGTTTCCTGATGGGCTATTGGCTGGACCGGATGTTTAATATGGAAGAGACCGGCTATTTCTCCATGCTCTTTATATTCGGAGGATTGGGCCTCGGGTTGTCTTACTTCTTCGAGGAGAAGAAGAATCAGAAATCCTGAGTACAGCCTACGGGATCAAAAGGCCTCCAGGCAGGGGGCCTTTTTTATTGGAAGACCCATTGAATAATCGTGAGTCCGAGAATGGAAATGATCACGAGGCAGGCCAGGTTCAGAAACACGCCGGTGCGGATCATGTCCTTCATACGAATGTATCCCGTGGCGAAGAGTACGGCATTTGGCGGTGTGGAAATGGGCATCATGAATGCGCAGCTGGCAGCCAACGTCACGGGAATGGAAAGCCAAACGGGATTGATGTGAAAGCCGTCGGCGATGCCGAACACCACCGGAACAAAAATGGTGACCAGGGCAACGTTGCTCATCAGTTCGGTAAGTCCCATGGAAATGGCGGTGAGCGAGATGATCAGCACAGCGGGGTGTATATCTTTCTGGTGGGAAAAATAATTGCCTACGAGCTGAACAAGTCCTGATTTTTCCATGCCGTCAGCGAGGCACAATCCGCCGCCGAAGAGCAGGAGGATTCCCCAGGGCAGTTCTTTCATATCTTTCCATTCCAGCAGGAATTTATGTTGGCTGAAGTCGACCGGCATGAGGAACATCAGGATGCCTCCGGCCATGGCGATCGTCGTATCATCCAGCAGGTTGCTGCCAATCAGGCCGTTGATGTTTTGCCTGAAAATCCAGAAGAAGCAGGTAAGGGAGAAGACGACCAGCACGCGTTTTTCTTCCGACGAAATGCGCCCCAATTCCTGGTATTTGCGTTGGATCAGCTCATGCGAGCCTTCGATGGAAGGCAGTTTGTTCACGAACAGCAGTCGGGTGATGATCAAATAGCATGAAGCCAGGGCCAGGAGCATCATGGGGACCCCGATGATCATCCACCTCGTAAAGCTTACGTCCAGGTTGTAGAACCGCTTCATGAATCCGACCATCACCACATTGGGAGGCGTGCCGATGATCGTGGCCATGCCACCGATGCTGGCGGCGTAGGCAATCGCCAGCATCAATCCGGTGGCGAACTTCTGAAACCGGGGGTCATCCTTATGCGTGCCCATTTCAGAGGCCAGGAGGGAGGTGACGGAGGTGGCGATGGGCAACATCATGATCGCCGTTGCCGTGTTGCTGATCCACATGCTGATCAGGGCCGTCGAGAGCATGAATCCCAGGATGATTCCATTCCCGCTGGTTCCCGTGAGCCGGATCAATCCCAGCGCAATGCGTTGATGCAGTTTGTGCCGCTCCAGGCCCAGCGCGAGTATGAATCCGCCCATGAAGAGAAATATGACCGGATCACCATACGGGGCGGAAGCTTCGCGAACCGAAGAAACGCCCGACAAGGGAAAGACGATCATGGGGAGCAGGGCTGTAACCGGTATGGGCATGGCTTCGGTGGCCCACCAGGTCACCATCCATGAACCCAGCGCCAGGACGGTGATGCTTTTTTCTGAAAGGACGCCGGGTTCGATGAACTGAAGAATCAGCACGAAAAGCAAAGGTCCCAGCACAAGTCCGATTACTTTGGCTTTAGCGAGAAACCAGTCCATGCCCTTTGTTTTCGGCAAGATAATCGAACCCTGCACGTGCGCAAAAGCAATATCCTTCGGGCATCCGCGGAGCCGGTGACGTGGGGATCAAGGAAGCGGGTCTAGCTGCCGGAGGAGTCGTCGCCTGAAGGTGGTGTTCCTTCGGGACGGTCAGGCCGTGGGTTTGCCTGTTTCACCACGATCGCGCGGCCATCGAGTTCGGTCTCGTTGAGGCCGGCAATGGCGCGCATCGCCTCCTCGTCGTTGGGCATTTCCACAAACCCAAATCCTTTGGAGCGGCCGGTCACGCGGTCTTTTACGATTTTCGCGGATGTCACCTGACCATAGGCTTCAAAAGCCTTCTGCAGGTCCTCCCGCTTGGTTTTGAAATTCAGGCTGGCAACAAAGATGTTCATAACACGAAAGGCAGGATCCAATTCTAATGTAGCTGATTTACCGAAGAAAATCAACGCGATCAGGCTCCGAGCAGTTCGCGGGCGTTTTCACGCGCCACCGTTGACGGTTTGGCCCCGCCAATCATTTTTGCAATTTCCTCCACGCGCTCCTCATCGGACAGCGGGCGAATTTCGGTGGTGGTTTTTCGACTCCCGGTTTCTTTGAACACAAGAAAATGAGCGTCGCCTTTTGCCGCGATTTGCGGCAGGTGACTGATGGTGATCAGTTGATGCGTCCGGGCCATCTTCTGCATCATGTTGCCCAATTGAATGGCGATCTCCCCCGACACGCCGGTGTCGATCTCGTCGAGTACCAGGGTGGGCAGCTCACGCTTTTCCGCAATCACGTACTTCACACAAAACATGAGCCGCGAGAATTCACCGCCGGAAGCTACCGCTTCGAGGGGGCGCGGAACGATCCCTTTGTTGGCACTGAAGAGCAAGTCCACCTCATCGATCCCGTGGAGTCCCGGTTGAACGGTTCGATGCTGAACTTCCAGGACGGCGTGAGGAATTCCAAGGGGCTTCAGCAGGGACGTCAGCTCCTTACACAAGGCCGGAAAAACTTTCCTGCGCGACGCTGAAAGCAAATCGCCCTGGGCTTTCAACTGGCGCTCGGCCAGGTCCAGGCGTTCACGTGACGCCTTCAACGACTCGTCAAGATTCACGGTCTTCTGTGCCTGGTGTTCCAGCTTTTCCCGGACGGTTATCAGGGAGGCGATATCAGCGGCGCGGTGTTTTTGAAGCAGCCCGTTCAACAGGTCGAGGCGCTCCTGAATTTGCCTTGTGCGCGCCGGGTCAATCTCCAGGTGTTCTTCTTCGTGTTCGGCCTCCCGCAGGATGTCTTTCAACTCAATGCGGACCACATCAAGCCGTGACGCGAGTTGACCGAGGGAAGGGGAGTAGTCCTTGATGGGCTGAAGCAGCGAGGCGGCCTGTGCGATCCGTCCCTGGGCCGATCCCTCTGTTTCACCGAGCAGGGCGACCACCTGGGTAAGCCGTGATTTGATGTCTTCGGCATGTTCGCCCACCTTGAGGTCAGCTTCCAGTTGCTCCTGTTCACCGGCCCGGAGTTCCGCCTTCCGCAGTTCCTCGAGCTGAAACCGGATGAAGTCGTATTCGGTCTTCAGCTTGTTGGCTTCGGAAGTGAGTTGGTCATGGGCGGTCTTGCTTTCCTGAAACTCCTTCCATCGGGACTGGTATTCGTCGATCAATTTTTGATGGGCCGCATAGCTGTCGATGAGCTCAAGTTGAAAGCGGCGCGAACCCAGTTCAAGGGTTTCGTGCTGCGAGTGAACGTCCATCAGGCGGCTTCCGATCGTGCGCATGACCTCAAGCGTTACCGGCGTGTCGTTGATGAAGGCCCGGCTCTTGCCCCCGGCGCTGATTTCGCGGCGAAAGACGCTTTGATCCGCGTAGTCCAGATCGTATGCCTCGAAGAGCGGCTTGAGGCGATAGGCGGCGATGTCGAACTGCCCCTCGGTGATGCATTTTGACGATTCATCCCAGAGCACCTTGGTATCGGCCCGGCTGCCCAGGAGGAGGTTAATGGCCCCGAGCATGATGGACTTACCCGCCCCGGTTTCGCCCGTGATTA
This sequence comes from Cyclobacteriaceae bacterium, assembly GCA_041912235.1. GTDB lineage: Bacteria > Bacteroidota > Bacteroidia > Cytophagales > Cyclobacteriaceae > ELB16-189. Next base: position 4,061 of record JAYRNL010000154.1, on the reverse strand, counting down.
CCGACAGCCGCCGTGAGGGCGACATCTCCAGGTGTCGGATGAGTGCGTAGTTCTGGATCGTCAGTCGGGTAAGCATACCTGACCAAAAATAAGCAGCCTAAACTACTTTGTCTCGATAATTTTCTGGTAGGCGTTGCGCTTGGCGTCCACCACGCTGAGGATGTCGTAGGCTTCCCGGCGCACATTGAGGTTTCCTTCCGAAAATACGTTCGCCAATTCAATGGCTTTGGCGTCGAAGAAGGTGATCACGTAGATGGAGTTGGGATAAATCTGCCACACATTCCGTACCGTCTTCAGTACGTTGAGGATGATCTGGCGGCTCTCATCCGGGCTTTTGTCGAAGGTATCCAGGGCCAGGCGGTGATAGCGGTAGATGCTTTTCCGCATTTCCGCCATTTGAGGATTGTTGATATTCTCGATCAGGTTATACCGGTTGCGTGTGCTCCCGATGGATTGCCACCCCGGCCGGTTGGAGGATTGTGCGTTGTTGACGACCATCAGGGCGCTTTGGAAGAAGGGATCGCCGCCCCGCTCGCTGAACGAGTCGTAATCCATACCCAAAATGATGTAGGCGTAATAGGCCAGCATCGACGTCAGGTTGCTGATGTAGGCGTTGTCGTTGTATTCGAGCGGCAGGGATTCGATGTATTCGAACTCCCACTCCCGGTCGGCAAAGTTGAGCAGCACCGTTTCATAGTTGGAGTTGTATACCGGCCGGGCGACTGTCACCTGGGCACTGGCGGCAAAAGCGCCAATCGAAGGCATCCGGCTGATGTTGAGGAATATCGCACAGTTGATGCGCTCGTAATTCTTATAGGAGTCGGCTGTCCACTTGCGGGTGTTCATGAAGGTGGCAATCGCGCGCTCCATGTCTTTAAAAATTCCGCGATCGGACGTCTGAATCTGATCGGCATTGATCGTCACCTTGCAGTTCAATTCCTGGGCGCATGCGATGGAGCCCATGAAGCCCAGGGCGAATACAAGAAAGGCAGCGCGCTTATCCATGATGTTCGAGTACGGCATGAACGATGTCACGGGCCACTTCCTGTTTTGATTTGAGGGGAAACTTCTGAGCGGGGTGGGAGCGGCTGATGATTTCAATTTTGTTGGTGCTGCCGCCGAAGCCCGCACCCTTGTCGTTGAGGGAATTGAGCACGATCAGGTCAAAATTCTTGGCCTCGAGTTTTTGTTGCGCGTTCTTCTGTTCGTTTTCAGTCTCCAGGGCGAAGCCCACCAGCAGTTGGCCATTCTTTTTTTGCTTGCCCAGCGTCGCGGCGATATCGGGGGTGCGCGTCAGCTCGAGCGTGAGCGGGCCGTCGCTCTTCTTGATCTTCTGGTTGGCTGCGACAGCGGGCTTGTAATCGGCGACGGCCGCGGCAAGCACCGTGATGGCAGCCGACGGGAAGAGTTTCTGGCACACGGCATTCATCTCCTCCGCAGAGACCACCGGATGAACGGTTATGGCGTTGTTGTTGACCTTCTCCTGCGTGGGGCCTGCGACCAGGTCCACGGATGCGCCCTGTTCGGCGAGTACTTCGGCAATAGCGAATCCCATCTTTCCCGATGAATGGTTGCCGATAAAACGAACCGGGTCGATGGCTTCGTATGTGGGGCCGGCGGGGTCCAGCGCCTTCTTACCGGTTAGCATTTTTTTTTTCGGAAAGGAGGGTAGCCAATGCAGCTGCAATCTCCTCGGGTTCGGCCATGCGACCGTCGCCGACCAGCCCGGAGGCGAGTTCGCCGACCTGGGTGTTGATGAGTTGATTGCCGAACCTGCGGAGAGTTTCCAGGTTGGCTTGCGTTGCCGGATGCGCCAGCATATCAAGGTCCATGGCCGGGGCGACCAGGACAGGGCATCGCGCCGAGAGGTAGGTGGCAAGCAGGAGGTTGTCGCAACGCCCGCTGGCCATGGCCGAAATGGTGTTGGCGCTTGCCGGGGCAATGACCAGGGCATCGGCCCAAAGTCCCAGTTCCACATGATTATTCCACGTGCCGGTATCCGACGACTGAAATTCGGACAGCACCGGGTTGCGCGAAAGCGTACCCAGCGTAAGGGGAGTAACAAAGTCCCTGGCCGCCGGTGTGAGGATAACCCGTACTTCGGCTTCCTGCTTTACCAGGAGACGAACAAGTATGGCCGACTTGTAGGCGGCGATACTGCCCGTGATGCCGACCAGGATTTTCCTGCCTTTGAGCATAGGGTTATGCTTCCGGCTTCGGCTCTTCGGTGCGCTCCCGGTGCATGATCTTTCCTTCCATGAATTCCTCCAGGGCCGACGAGGTGGGCTTGGGCAGGCGCTCATAGAATTTGGAGATCTCGATTTGTTCGCGGTTCTCAAACACTTCTTCCAGGTTGTCCACCGTAGTGGCAAACTCCGCCAGCTTGTTGTTGAGTTCTTCCTTGATGTTGATCGCGATTTGGCGGGCGCGTTTGGAGATAATCACGACCGACTTGTACACGTTACCGGTCTGTGCGGCAATCTTGTCAACGTCGCGCGTAATGATGGAGGGTTGAATGGCCATGTGTTTACGAGTTATTGTTTTTCAGTTTATTAATCATTTCCAGGCTGTCGGAATAAAATTTTTCTGCGTCCTTGAGGAAGGGGCTGGAAGGATAGCTGTCGACCAGCTCCTGGTAATAGGCGATCACCTGGGTGTAGCGCTCAAGTTGAAGGTTCGGGAGGCTTTGCTTCGCCAGCCGGTATTCAGCCTCCACCTTCAGGTAGGCGATTTCTTCCAGGTAGTGGGAATCGGGAAAACTCTTCCGGAAATTCTCGAAGGCAATCACGGCAGCCTTGTAGCTCCGGATCTTCAGGTATTGCCGCGCATTCTCATAGCCTTTTTTCTCCAGCTTTTGCTGGCTTACGGCGATCACCTCGTTGGCCCGGCTGCTGTATTCGCTGTTGGGGAATTGGTTAATAAAGGTTTGCATGGCGTTCATGCCTTCGACGGTGCCGCTTTGATCGAGGTTGGGCAGGGGTGAGGACACATATAAGGAATAGGCATACATAAAGAAGGCCTCCTGGGCATTGGCGCTTCGGCCATACGTCTCATAAAAGGTTCTGAACTGGTTTGAGGCCAGCAGGTATTGTTTTTCATAGTATTGGCAATAGGCCAAATAGAATTCCACCTTTTCCCCTTCCGGCAAACCCCTCACGATGGGCAGGATTTCTTCGAAAAGGATGGCGGTATGGTAATAGTCCTTTTTTTCATAGTAGGATAGCCCTGCGTCGTACTTGATTCGCCAGTCTTCACTCTTTTGAATCTTGCGGAACTTGCTGCATGAACTCAGCGCAAACACCCCCACCACCAGCAAAACCGAAACGCGCAAATTGATACCCATAAAGAAGGCCGCAAATATACGATTCAGGGCAGATTTGTGAAATCAGGCTTAAAACGCACGGGTAAGCCGATTATTTCCTGACCACCATCTTGCGGGTCAAAATACCCACATTGTCGAGGTAGACCGTATAGAAGTACACCCCCGAAGACAGCTCCTGCGATTGAATATTGACCCGGGACTCGGAGGCAACCATTTCGTATTGGGCCACCGGGCTGCCCAGGATGTTGTGGATCACTACTTTGGCTTTGACCGACTCATCCGACAACCGGTAATCAATATAGGCGTGCTGGTCGGTTACGGGGTTGGGGTAGATGTCGTGGACGGATATATCCCTCGACTGAAAGACAAACGATCGGGGTGTTTTTTCGTCGATGTTTAGCAGGAAGGCATGTTCCACACCCATTTGGGGGCTCCCTTTCTGGAAGATCTCAAAGCGGAAGGAATTGGAGGTGGCCGCCATTCCCGGCTCGACCACAAAAGTGAGGTTGGCCGATGTCTCACCGGCCTCCAGGCGGATGGTGAGTTCGTTCAGTCCATCAAAGCATTCCGCTCCCTGGCAGAAGTATCCCCGCTGGTTGGCGTTGAGGTCGCCGGCGGCCTTGCGGACAATAATCGATTGAGCCCTGTCCGTGGTGTTGCGAATGTGAATGGGTATCCTGGCGTTCTGTCCGATGCGCGTTTGATAGGACTCCTGGCGATCAATCCACTCGACCCCCTG
>JAYRNL010000153.1:0-3633 GCA_041912235.1 Cyclobacteriaceae bacterium | reverse complement strand
GAGGGAATTCGTGCGGATCAGCACAGAGTCTTCTGCGCCACCCGGACCGATCAGCGTTAAGCGGCTGCCCTTGATACCGCGAACCTTCCCCTCCAGCCAGTTCTTTCGGTGTTCCGGATATGGTCTCGACCTCAAATCCACGACACCGACCGGCCGACTACCCGGGATAAATTGAAACGATGTGCCTTTCAAATAATCCATGTAGGCTGTCGGTACCCCATCACCCAATACAAACTGCAGCTGTTTTCGTTGACTCAATTCCCTGTAAGAGGAAATAGAATCGACAATGTCCCGGGCAACCACACCCGGTGCACGAACAATCCTCAGTCCGCGATTTGCTTTCGTCAGGCTGTCCAATTTTGTCTGCGAATAGTTTTCCGTCAGCAACACCCATTCTTCCTCCCCGACCCGAATATCCCGCGAAGGTCTCAACATCATGGCGAGCAGCGCCATCAATGCCAGGATGATCGCCAGAACGCGAAGGCCTTTGAATCGATATGGTTTACGACTTTCCTGCCAAGCCAAAACCACCATCAGCAAGAGCATCAGCACCAAGAGCCAAGCGAGCGGAATTACCGGCAAGATATGAAACTGGCTACTCACGCTGGTTATTCATTAGTTCAAGCACTTCCTGGTCGAGGGGATGAAGCGCACGTCTCTCCCGCGTGGGTGAATAAGTTTCCACCGGCAGAATAGACCAGAGATCCCTCCGTATCGCACGCAGCATGTCATCCATCTTCAGCGGATCCACGCTTCCATCCATGAGCTTTCTCAGCGCCGACAGCGTGCGCATATATTTACCTGGCTGCTTTAAGGCTTCCGAGACTACTTCATAGCCCGCCTGTTCCAACGCGTTTCGCGATGAAGTTGACAGCGGGGTCTGCTTACCGATCAAGTATTCAATCTGGGGCAAGGCTTTTTGAATCGCCGGGAACGGCTTCGATGTTAAAGCGGCGACTTGCTCCGTCGTGCCGGCTGCATCCTCCAGCTCGCCGGTCAGTCGGCGGTCCTCTTTGATCGGAGGCGCATCAAAACCGGTACGATGCACATAAGCGCGGTTATCTTGTGCAATCTCTTTCAACAGGGCGAGAATCCGGTACTGGTACGGCAACGACTTCTTCGGTTCGTACATCCGAAGGTGCAGTTCCGAATCCCACATCAGCGTGAGTGCCGCCTGGAGCTTTGCTTTCACCGATTGGATAAAGAAAGTAGCCTCGTCTTCGCTATCGTGCTGATGCAAGAAAGCCTTCATGGGATCTTCCTGAACGCCTTCGGTCTCACTTCCCTCATGCTGATGGTCAGGTTCCTTTGCCGTCTTCTTCTCTTCTACCAGGTTATGTTCGTTTTCCTTGTCATGCTGATGGCCAAACTTCTTGGTCGGATCTTCCTCCCCCTCTTCTTCCGCCGCCGGCTCAACCACGCCGATACCGGCTTCGTCTTCCATGCCGAGGAACTGGCCATATTTCAATCGAAGTGCCTTTTGGTCGAATCCGAGCTCGTTGCTGCGGAAGTTGAAATCTGACTTCTTAATCTTTCGCTGTTCGGCCAGCAATTTTTCGGTATCAATGATGAGTTGCCGCTGGCTGCGGAAATAGTCCGGCATCAGGTCGATACCCAGGCCGGCGTCTGCAACCGCTACAGCCTCGGCCGTATCTTTCAACGCAATGAAGAATGTCTCTGTGCGCGAAAGGTTAGGCACCGGCATCCGGTTGTCAATCGCTTCAGCATAGAAATACAATTCGTCGCCTGGCTCAAGTCCAAGTTGGCCCAGGTCAATGCCCAGCTTAAGCGTTGCGTGCTGGGCGGGGAACTGCGCATTGTCGAACGACAGCGTCACTTCCCTGAATTTTATTCCTTCACCTGAGCCTTTGCTCACCGTGGCGATGAGATGCGCATCTTTCACAGTATAATCATCCGAAGCCGATGCATTGACCACGATTTGAGTTGGTTCACCGGGGCCAATGGTCTGAAATTGCTGGCGTCCGACTACAGCTACAACAGGTGCGGCATCTTCCCGCGTGTCGGCGTGAAAGTAGTCGGAAGCATAACGCTTTCCGGATGCATCCCGCCAAGTAACCTGGTAAAAGGCAGGTTGCTCCGCGCGGCCGCTAGCCTGGTAATCAGCTTCACGACTGACTAAGGACAGCGAATCCTCCGAAGCAAAAATAAGGGCAGGTGAAATGGGACTGCCGCTGAATCGAACCTTCCAGGTGAGCTTGCTCCCTGCAGGAACTTTGAAATTGCCGCCAACCGAGCTGAAGGGACGAACACCCGTGTAAGCCGGCGGAGTTACCAGCAGTTCTATGCCGGAGAGTGCGGGCTGGAGCATCACAGAGGCAGTCGTGTCCGTTGCGTTTACGGGAGTCAATTCCGATGACCGCCGGGCTGCGGCCGGAAGTAAAACAACCGCCGTAATTCCAGTCGCGAAGAGCAGAAGGCCTTGGGCTATCCGATGTGGAGCCTGTACTCTTGCCTTCACGTTGACGAGTGCCTGGAGCACGTGCTGACGTTGAACTTCCTCCAGGGAAGTGGCAGACTTGTCACTGGCCAGCAAGTCAGCGCTATCCTTCAGTTCCGGAAAGTTAGCGTTCAGGTAAAGCGACACCTTCAGGGCACTCCACCTTAATGCCCCTGTCCGACGGATACGAAGGATGACAACGATGGCAAAGACCAGGATGCCCACCGATAGTGGCAGCATTCGGCTTGAATCGATAAGGCGCACCAAAGCGAAACTCAGCAGGCCAAGGCCGAGGGCCAGGAGTTTCACCTCCGTGAGCCGGGCCAGGGCAAATCTCCGTGCCTGCCTGTCAAGATATTGTTTTGCTTCCTGAAGGCTCATTGATTTCGGCGGTTAGCAACGAATCGTTCGAGAAGGAAAATGCATAATATCGCGGCGAGCAAGTAACGCGTTGACGTATCGTTGCCCTTTTCAACAAGGGATGTGTTGGTCACCTTGCCGGCCGCTGAAAGAGCAGCGCGCATCGGAAATACCCGCGCATCCGCGGAATCTGCAACGGCCTGGGCGCGAGAATCAGCACTTAAGATGCTCATCAGGTGAACTGCCAGGTTTCGTGAAATCACCACCTCGCTGTTGAGCCGCCCGGTAATGCAATAACGGTTGGCAGAGATTTGCTCGACAAGCCGCCCACTCGCCAGTTCATCCACATAAAAGACGGCTGCCATTGTGGCGGGCACAGGCTCGTTGGACAGCCAAAACAAGAAGTCAGGATTCAAATCACCAGCCCTCTCTGCGGGTACCTCATTCACCGTCAAAACATCAACAGCCTGTCGCCGGAGTACGGTGAGCACAGCGTGAAGGGCATTTTTGTCGGCTTCAAATTCAGAACTCCAAGCCAAGACAATCCGCACTGTATCACGTGCGCGGCCATGGTTACCCAAACTAATATTTGAAACAAAGGCCGTCCGGTTCATCTCGAACTTTCCCGATCGAATCAAGATGCTGTCAGGACTCCATTGAATCCGACTCACTGCGACCTCCCCCTCAGCAGGCGGCACATCGATCCATTTGACATTCGATGGCAACTGGGCCTTGGGCCCATAATATCCGGCTAACCGGTTTGTGGACACAATCACGGCCTCCTCGATCGGCATCTTCTGCAACTCTTCAAGACG
>JAYRNL010000152.1:0-2629 GCA_041912235.1 Cyclobacteriaceae bacterium | reverse complement strand
TACCGATGCTGATCACGGAACCTGCATTGAGCCACGTTGGCACTGACTGCTAGGCCAACGCAGGATAGCGGCGTTGCAGCCATTCGAAGGCTCCGAACATCACGCCGCAGAACACCAGGTTGCCAAGGATCATGTTGCGCAGGAACGGAAGTGCCAGCGTGAAGCACTTGACAAATCCATTCCAGTCACGGGTAAAAGGCAGGCCGGTCGTAATGTCGGTTGAGCCGGAGATCCAAACACCGAAGTCGGTCACCAGCCAGTGCAACAGTGCGGCACCAATGCCAAAGCCGGTCACACGGATGAAGGTGGGCTTTGACATCAGCATGCCCAGAATGACGGTGGCGGCAAATGTTCCATACACCCACAGCTGGCCACCATAAAAAAATACCCACTGATCTTTGTAATACAGGCGATTCAAGAATACGTCGCTTATCCACAACGCCGCCACGGGTACCAGCATGGCTTTCCACTTGTCCCGGAAATAATGGCCGCCAAACAGCGCCATGGCTCCGAAGGGCGTCAGGTTGCTCAGGATGCTGAACACCGGGCTCGACTGAACCAGTCGGAATGTGGCGGCCATGAGAATCATGGCAACAAGGACGGTTGTGCGGGGATTTACGCTGTTCAGTGACATAGCCGTTGGAATTGTGGGGCTAATTTAGGAGATAAAATTTTCAATAGAGAATGGTGATGGTTGAATTTGTCCTGCCCTAGTAACCATGCGCGGTTTCCAATCTTCATGCCTTACCGAAGCGTAAAACGCACGCCCAGGAAACCCTTGATTCCCTGCATGGGTGCATAGTTGTACGCAGTATCAAAGGTGTATCCATACGGGTTGGTGTCCGGGCGTGGATTACCATTCCCATCAAAGTAAGGCCCTCCTTTCCTGTCGAAGGGATCGTCGGGGTGGAGCAGGGGATTGGCTGGCAAAAAGTTCAGCAGGTTCTTCACGCCGCCATACACTTCCCAATGGTTGCCAAATGATTTGGTCAGTTGAAGGTTCACCAGGCCAAACCAGGGGGATTGCGCGGGCCGGAAATCGTTGGGTACAATAGGCAGGTACATCGGCCCATTGATTTTTCCGGTCAGGTCAATCGACAGGCGGACCGGTTCAAGGGTATAGGTGATCGCGAACGTTCCGGAGAACTTCGGGGCATGGACCTGCGGGATAGGCTGATCATCGATCCGGTGATCCACGCGGTAAACATCCATCCAGGTTATTCCCGCATTCAGTTTGAAGCTGGATGAAACCGCGGCATCGGCGTTAACGGTCAATCCCTGCGAAATGGCATGACCATCCAGGTTGCTATACCGAATCTCATTGGGATCACTGTTGTAATCGGGAACGATCTTGTTGGTGAAATAGGTGTAGAACAAGCTTGCATCCAGGTTGATGTATCCCTTGGGCCGTGGAATGAAGCGTGTGTAATTCAGGTTCACGTTCCAACTGCGCTCAGGCTTAAGCTCATCGAGGATGACTACCTGTCGCGACCCGGTGAGGGCGGCATGCTCTTCGGTGAAAAGGTTGACGACCCGGAAGCCGCTGCCGCTCGTGAGCCTGAACGTGTTATGGGCATCCGGAGAATATTTGATGCTTGCACGCTCCGTGAAGATGTTCCCATGGATGTTATGGTGATCATACCGGCCTCCGAGAAGGAGGGTCAACTTCGGGGTCCAGGCTATTTCATCTTGCAGGAACAACCCCGGCAGGTAAGTATAGGCAGGCTTGTTGGTGCCATCGATTTGCGCTGTGCCGGGCGTATTATCGTCGTACCGTATAAAGCGAAAAGGCAAGCCGAACAACAGATCATGCTTTCCGATGGTGCGGTTGTGACGGAGTTGTGCAAAAGCCACCTGCTGGTTGGCAAGGTACTTGACCGTGCCGTAGTAGGAATCCTGTCGGTGGTCGTTCCAGGAATAGTCTACCTGCCAGTCCTGCTTACCGGCAAACGCGTAATTGCCGATCACTTCCACGCGATCGGTGTAGATCGACTCGCCATAGAACAAATCAGAGCCGCGATATTCGTGCGTCCAGCCCAGCTCCCCGCCCCAGCGGTTTTCATGGACATAACGAACCGCCAGTGACGCATTTTTTGATGAGGGCCGATCGAATGACCACTTGTTGAATAACGAAAGGCGTCGTTGAAGGGTCACGTCCGTGAAGTTGTCGCCGTTGATATCCACAGGATGGGTGTAGTTGAAGTAGTTTACGCCCAGCAGGCTTTTCGATTTGCCTACGGTCATCGAATTACTCACATCGATGTTGTATTCCCCCACCGTGGTGGCGAACGCATCTGCCTGGAGAACGGGTGCCGTGGCCGGATCCTGGGTAATGATGTTGATCACACCGCCGACCGCCTCGGAGCCGTAAAGTGTCGACGCCGGGCCTTTGATGATCTCCATGCGTTTGACGAGGCTGTTGGGAATACCCGCCAAACCATACACCGTGGCCAGGCTGCTTACGATGGGCATGCCGTCAATCAAGATCATCGTGTAAGGTCCTTCCAATCCGTTGATGTGGATGTCGCCCGTATTGCAGACGTTGCAGTTCACCTGGGGTTGAACGCCATTCACTACCGCAAGCGACTCGAAAATGTTGGGCGTTGGATTCTTTTTGAAAAAAGTGGGG
>JAYRNL010000151.1:0-16792 GCA_041912235.1 Cyclobacteriaceae bacterium | reverse complement strand
GCATTGACGATCACCGATGTACTGACCAACACGACGGGTTCACCGATCACGGCGACCTACACGTTGACTCCGACGAGCGGAGCGGGCTGTGTGGGAGCCGCGGTGGCGGTGGTGATCACCATTGATCCGGCACCAGTAGTGACGGCGGGTCAGGTGAAGACCATTTGCAGCGGACAGAATGTAAACTATGATGTAACGCTGACGCCTGGAGCCTCACCGGCGGGCACGACCTACAGCTGGCCGGTGCCGACGATGAGTGATGCGAGTGTACAGGGCACGGCAGGCGTGGCGGTGGCTGAGGCGGCTGCGTTAACTATAACAGATGCACTTATTAATATAAGCGCTACCCCGATAACAGCCACCTACTTGATCACCCCGACTAACGGGTTGTGTGTTGGTGCAACAGTTCCCGTGGTAATAACGATCAACCCCGTACCTGTTGGTGTGCCGACTACTCCTGTGGTTTGCAGTGATACGCCGATTGGGGCAACAGCCACAATTACCACAACGGGGACCAGCGTTAGTGCTGCCAGCTACACGATCACAACCAACCCGAATGGTCTGACACAAAGCGCAGGAACGGTAAGTGCAGGAATCGGAAAAGGCCCCAATGAATTGGTTGACGATGCATGGACTAACACAACCGGGGCAAATGTTACCGTTGACTATACTATTACGCCGATCAGCAGCGCTGGCTGCGCGGGTGCTTCTTTCCTCATTCAAGTGACTGTCCAGCCGGAACCAATCTCCGGGCCGATTACGGCACCGACCGTGTGCAGCGATACTCCGGTATCCTATGTGTTGGCGACGCCGATAGCATCGACGTACAACATTGCTATCAATAGTAATGGACTTTCTCAGAGTGCTGGCACGGTAAGTTCAGGTACGGGCAAGGCGGCGGCGGAACTGTCGGATGATGTGTGGACGAACATCAACAACGGATTCCCGAGCATCGACGTCGTATACACCATAACACCGGTTAGCGCGGCGGGTTGTTCAGGCAATGCATTCACCGTGACGGTTCCGGTGAAACCGGAGCCCCGCGGAGCAAATCATGTGGCTACGATTTGCAGCAATACGCCTGTGGCGTACAATATTCAGACAACGAACATCAATGGCTTGGGTAACGGAATGGCCAGCACGTTCAGTTGGATTGTTCCCGTGGATAATCCAAACGTTACAGGTGAAAGTCTGACCGCCCAGGCGGGAGCGGTGATCGGTGATGTATTGGTGAATCCTACCGGCATCGATCAACTCGTAACCTACCAGGTAACACCCACCGGTACGGCCAGCCTTTGTGTTGGCGATGCATTTACGGTGACCATTACGGTGAAACCGGCGCCAATCGGGTTGAATCAGTCCGTGGCAACGTGCAGCGATGTTTCACCGAGTTACAATCTGCTCAACAACATTGCGATATTAGGCAACAACGTGGGAAGCACATTCAGCTGGGTAGCCACACCGAATGCGAACATCACGGGAGAAAGCACCACGCCGGTAACCGGCCCCAGGATCACCGATATACTGAATAACGTAACCAACGTTAACCAGGTGGTTGATTACACGGTCACACCCACCGGAGTTAACGGTTGCGTGGGTGCAGACTTCATCATCCAGGTTACGGTGAGCCCTGAGCCCGTGGGCGTAACCACATCTGCACCCGATATCTGCAGCGGTAGCCCGGTGAATTATAACCTGCAGAATAATGTCAACACCGGAAACGCGCTGCCCTCAACATTCTTGTGGTCAGCGGCCGCCAACCCCAATGTGGCAGGTGTAAGTACCTTCAATCAAACTACGCCGGTCATCTCGGATGTTCTGGTAAATACCTCTTTCGTTCAACAGACGATAACTTATACCATTATTCCTACCGGCGTGAACGGTTGCCTTGGTAATACCTTCACTGTTTCGGTGAATGTGAATCCCGCCGCGCAGATTTCCGCAGGACCGGACATCGATATTTGTTCCAATGTGACTGCCATAACACTTCAGGGTGCCGTCACGTTTGCTCCGGCGGGTGTCACCTGGACGGGGGGCCCCGGTAGCTATGCCCCGGGTAACAACGTCGCCAATCCTTTGTACACGCACACCGCCAACCCGCCGTTGGATGCTGTGATCTCCCAGAACCTCACCCTTACCGCCATCGACCCGGATGGTGTCGGTCCTTGCCCGGCCGTCAGCGACGCCATGGTGTTGAGGATCAATGGACTTCCCAATATTGACTTCAGTGGTCTGCCGCTGTTGTATGCCGAAAACAAGCCTGCCATACCTTTGACCGGAACGGAAATTGGTGGCTTGTTTACCATCAGCGCCGGAAGCGCCATCGGAAGTACCTATATCAACCCGTCAGGCTTTGATGAGGTGATCTTCGATCCATCCATTGCAGCTGTCAATCAGTACGATGACATCACCTATACCTGGACTGACCCGATCACTTCTTGCGTGGGCACCAAGGTAAGATCGGTGTTTGTGTCTCCCGTGACAGTCATTGATTTCGGAATGGAATACTTTAACTGCGGTGTTCCTTACAGCACCGCGTGTATTGATATCCCGCGGGATGTGGTGACAGGCGAGTTCCAGATTTGTTCGAACGTAGGCCGGATCCACCTCATGGGCAGCCCGATCGCGCCCACCGGTGTTCCCGCCGGCACTAACTTTATTGCGGTAGGACCTAACGCTGCAGTTCTTGCGCCGTTTATTTCCTCGTCCTCCAATGAATGGTATCTTGACACGGACAACCTGCCTTCAGGAAACTACCAGTTGCAGTATAATTACCTGGATCCTGCAACGTTGAACCCGTCAACGCCTGTGGTATATCCGATCAAGATTTGGGCGGCTCCGGATGCCATCATTGTTGCGCCGGCAAACAACTGTAACACGGGTGGGGTGCCGATGTCAAGCAATTCGGCGATGATCGGACCCAATCCATTTGGAGGATCCATCACCAGCCTGGATTGGAATTTCGGTGACCCGTTTGCCGTGCCTCCCACGAATACGGCTACAAACACACCGGTCAACCACACCTACAGCAATTCAGGTACCTACACGGTCACGCTTGTTGCTACAACGTCAAACCTCTGCCGCGATACCGACACATTCGTCGTTCAGGTGGGTGCTCCACCCATTGTTAACTATGACTGGTCAGCCATTTGTACCAACGACCTGACCAACTTCGCCGACCTCACCAACCCGGGTATCAGTACAATTGTCACCTACACCTGGACCTTCGGGGATGGATTTACACTGACCGGTCCTGCCGGCGGTACTGTGCCTGGCGGCACGCATGGTGGACTTACCACGGGAACATTCAAGGATCCGAAACACAATTACGGAACAACGGGCAGCTATATCGCCAGACTGACTGTGGATACAAACGATGGCTGTAATGCTTACCTCGACAGGACGGTGAACATTCTCACGGGTGGCGCTCCCGTGGCCCCGACGCCCGGAAGTCCCTATACAATCAACTTCAATGCGGGAGCCGGAAGCTGGATTGCAGAAGGCCTGGTGACAAGCCCTCCGCTTCAGCCGGTGGTGATAAGTCCGATAAGTTGGAGGTTGGATACACCGGCCGGGACAAGCATTACCTTGCCGGCGGGCGACAAGGCTTGGTGGACAGGAAACAATCAGATCGTCAATGGTCAGACTACGTATTTCAATCTGGAGCAATCGGTGGTAAACGGGCCCTGCTTCGATCTGAGTAATCTGCAGCGCCCGATGATATCGTTCGATTACTGGAGTGATGCGGAGAAAAACCTCGACGGCGCGGTAGTACAGTATTCGACCAACGGAGGACTCAGTTGGAACCTGGTTGGACCTGCCGTAGGACTTACCGGAGCACAACGCGACCAGGGAATTAACTGGTATGATCCACAAGCAATCATTGTCTCCGACCCGGGCCAGCAAGTGAAAAAATTCTTCTCACCCGCATCCTATGGATGGACCGACAAGTCGGCGGCGTGGAAGAACGCACGGTACAACCTGGATATGGTTCCTCCTGGTGTCGCTCGTTCGCAGGTGCGTATCCGCATCGCTTTTTCGTCCAATGACCAGAACGCACCAGGAAATAACTTCGACGGATTCGCCTTCGACAACGTAATTGTAGGAGAGAAGGAGAGGAGAGTCCTGGTTGAAAACTTCACCAATTCTCCGGCAGCGGCCACACTGGATCAGACCTGGATTACCACCCGCTTCAACGAACAGGAAGTGAAGCGTGGACTGGGCGGTTCAGACTTCAACTACGTCAATTACCACATCAGCAGTCCGACGCCGGATCCGCTGAACCTGGAGAACCCGGTCGACCCGGGCGCCCGTTCGCTCTTCTTCAGCGTATCGCAGTCACCCAAGACGATTGTCGACGGACTGCAGAATGGCCCGCGATTCAATGGCAACTTCACCGACCTTGACGCCAATGGGGTAGAAGCTGACCGGCGCGCATTGGTAGATCCGCAGTTTGGACTGGTGCTCGACACGTTGTCGACAGGAGTAAGTAACACCATTTCGGTTCGACTGACCATGTCAGCCAAGAAACCACACACCGATCCGTTGCTGGCAAACGTAGTCCTCGTGGAACGCCAGGCAGTCTCAGGTACCAACACCTACGTGAACGTAGTGCGCAAACATTTGCTTTCATCAGGCGGCAGAACGATTACGCAGACTTTCCCCAACGTTGGCGATACCCGGATTGAACAGGCCGACAACGTTGTCATCAATGTTCCGATCAGCAACCCCACCCAGTTGTTCCTTGTCGGCTATGTTCAAAACCTGAATACCCGGGAGATCTATCAAAGTGCCATGATCCCTGCGCCCGTGAAGAAAGGACAGGTAGTTGTTGGTCTTGAGGAAGATCAACAGCCCACAACACTGGCAGGAATAACCATCTATCCCAACCCGGCCAATGGCAGGGTGTTCCTCGGTGTTCCCCAGGATCAATCCATGGAAGGATTCGAGTGGAAGTTGATCGATCAGCGTGGTATCATTGTCAAGTCCGGCGACTTCAATGACCTCACCAATAATGCGCGCGAAATCGTCGTCAGTGACCTGGCCAACGCCATGTATATCGTGCAACTGACAGGTCCAGGTGGCTCTGTGGTTCACCGCAAGCTTGTGGTCATGAACCGAAACTGACCTTGACGTCGACAAGGGAACCTTTGCGAGTGGTAATGAGCAATACCAACAGGACATGAGCGACCGTACGCTCCTCGGAAGTGCGGTGGTCCCTCTGCGCATTGTATTCTTCATGTGGCTGGTCTACACCATTGAATTCATGTACCAGGTTGATCTCGGCTGGCTTGGAATTCGGCCAAGAACGGCGACCGGACTTATCGGAATCCTTACGGCCCCGCTGATCCATGGCAACCTGGTGCACCTGGTCTCCAACACCCTTCCGCTGTTGTCCCTGGGAGTAATTCTTTTCTATTTCTATCCACGGATTGGTGGCCGTGTCTTTCTACAGTGCTATGTGATTACCAATGCATTGGTTTGGCTGTTCAGCCCGAGGGTATCTTACCATATCGGCGCCAGCGGATTGATCTATGGACTTTCGGCCTTTTTGATTTTCTTTGGATTGCTACGAAGAGACTTTGGATCACTTATTATTTCAATTGTCGTGTTCACAATGTACGGAGGTATTTTCTATGGGATTTTCCCAGGCAATCCCCACGTATCCTGGGAATCGCACCTCGCCGGGGTCATTGTTGGGGTAACATCGGCCTTTGTGTACAAAGACACCTACCGCACCTGACCATGGATGCAGCTGTAAAGAAAGTTTTGTCCGACCTGAAAGCGAAGAAGCTGGCCCCCGTTTACCTCCTTCAAGGTGAGGAACCCTATTACATTGACCTCATCGCCAACTACATTGAGGCCAACGTGCTCAATGAAAGCGAGAAGTCCTTTAACCAGGTGGTACTTTATGGCAAGGAGACGCCGGTCCATGCGGTACTAAACCACGCCAAGCGCTTCCCCATGATGGCCGAGAAGCAGGTGGTGATCGTACGGGAAGCCCAGGAAATTCCTGATCTGGGCAAGGAAACCGGGCAGAAGCTTTTGCTGGACTACTTTCAGCGGCCGTTGCCAAGCACGGTCCTTGTGCTTTGCCATAAGTATAAGACGCTCGACAAGCGGAAGGAACTGGGCAAGAAGGCCGAACAACTGACCACCAGCCTGACGTTCAAGAAGCCTTACGAGAACCAACTCCCGGAATTCGTCGAAGAGTACGTGTTGTCCAAGAAGATGGCGATCGAGGGAGGGGCCGTTCGTGTGCTCTGTGAATCGGTAGGAGTGGATCTAAGCCGTATGGCCACCGAGGTGGATAAAGTCCTCATTGGAAAGCCGGAAGGCTACCGGATTACCGAAGACGATGTGATGTCCCAGGTCGGGATGAGCCGGGAGTTCAACATCTTCGAGTTGCAGAAGGCACTGGTGCTTCAGGATCAGCTTAAGGCCTGCATGATAGCCGAATACTTTGCTGGCAACACGCGCAAGAACCCGATGATCATGACCGTGGCGTTCCTCTATAGTTTTTTCAGTAAACTCTATGCCCTGGCCAGTGCTTCGGCTAAAGGTGAATCAAACGCCGCTAATAGCCTGAAAATCAATCCATATGGGATGAAGGATTACACCGCAGCTTTGCAGCGTTTCTCCGTTTCCAAGCTGGCCGAGAACGTTTCACTGCTCAAGGAGGCCGACTTGAAACTGAAAGGTGTCAATGCCGGCAGTATCGACGAAGGTCAGCTCCTCAAGGAGTTGGTGATACGCCTGATCCGTTGATCGGCGAACGATTCGGAGGAATTCTCACATTCATTGCCTATTTTTGAGTGCCTGCATTCTGATTTTTTGCTGGCGTTTGATTTTTTAAACTGTCTTGGCAATAAACCAGCGAAGACACACTTTTTGAGAAACACAAGGGATGGGAAAGTACGCTGTTGTACTTGTCATATGGCTTTTACATGGAAATCCGGTTTGGGGACAAGCCTCGCTGGGTCAACGGAACGCCGACCTCCACTACCAGGCCGGCCTGGACCGGATGGAGCATCGGCAGTATGGCGCCGCCTACCTTTCGTTCAACAAGTTTCTTGAATCAAAGCTGTCCTCAGATCCCCGGACGGCCGACGCCGAATATTACCGGGCGGTTTGTGCCGTAACGCTTCTTCACCGTGACGGGGAAAAAGAGCTCAGCGAGTTTGTGGCCAACCACCCTGGACATCCCAAAGCCGTCCTTGCTTACTATGAGATGGCCAATGCGTTCTTCGATGAAAAAAACTATGCCAAAGCCGTTACCTATTACGGCAAGGTCGACTTCCAGGCATTGAATGAAGAGCAGGCTTCTATTGGACGCTTCCGCTGGGGGTATAGTCTGTTCAGCCAACGAAACCTGATTAATGCCCTGGATCAATTCAATGTCGTCAAGGCCGGTGGGGGTCAGTATGGCCCCGCGGCCAGCTACTACGCCGGATTCATTGAACTTTCTGCAGGCGACTATGACAATGCGCTGATCGACCTGAAGCGGGCAGAAAAAAACGCAGCCTATGCAACGGTGGTACCTCCGCTGATCGCCACCGCGCTGCAACGGCAAAATAAGGATGATGAACTCATTGCTTACGCTCAGCCGCTGCTTGACAAGGAGGGTATGCCTTCCGATGACCTTTCGCTGTTAATCGCGGAAGCCTGGTTTCGCAAAGGGGAATTCAAGAACGCGTATCCCCGCTACAAGGATTACCTCGACGACCGTGAAACGGCCACGCGACCCGTGTACTACCGGGCAGGGTACGCTGCATGGTCAATAGGTGAAGAAGACGAGGCACTTGCCTACTTGAAACAAGCCGCTTCGGCTGTCGATTCGGTGGGCATGCACGCGTCGTACCTGCTGGGTTCGGTCTACCTCAAACGGAATGAAAAGCCACTGGCACTCACAGCCTTTGAAACATCCAAGAAGTTCAGGCAGGACCCGAAGCTGGCCGAGGAAAGCCTCTTCCTGTCGGCCAAGATCAATTACGACCTGGGCCGGGCTGATGTCTCGATCAACGAGTTTGAATCCGTCCTGGAGCAGTATCCGCAGTCAACCCACACGCAGGAAATCAAAGAACTGCTGGCCCAGGCCTACATCAATGCCAACAACGTCAACAAGGCCATCGCCTATATAGAATCACTGCCACAACGATCGGTGGCGGTGGATCGCGCGTATCAAAAGGCCACGTACCTCAAAGGCACGGAGTATTTCAACAAGGATGAATATCCTGAAGCTGTATCGATGTTCGAGAAATCCCTGGCGGTGCCGGTTGACAGCCGGTACGTGGGTGAAGCAAGTTTCTGGTTGGCTGAAACGTACGCCATAGGCAAGCGCTACGAAGAAGCTGTGCCCCACTATGAAAAAGCCCTGGGCAATGCCTCGTTGCCGGCGCCCATGACGGTCCAGGTTCGTTATGGCCTGGGTTATGCTCATTACAACCTTCAACACTATGACAAAGCGCTTGTCAGTTTCAGGGAGTACGTCTCCAAAGGGGCGAAGGATGCCCACTTTGCGGATGGGCTTCTGCGGTTGGCCGACTGCCAGTATATCGCAAAATTGTATGGGGAGGCCCTGGCATCCTACCGCAAGATCATTGACCTGAAGTCGGTTGACACCGAATACGCTCATCTGCAGGCTGGCCATATCCTGATGATTCAGCGCCAATACGGTCAGGCGGAAGCTGAACTGACGATCGTGGCCAACAACGGCGCATCCCGTTTTGCGGATGAGGCACGATTCCAGTTGGGTCAACTCAGCCTTGAGCAGAGCAATTATCCCAACGCGGTGCGTCATTTTACTGTGTTGATCAACGCCGGTCTGAATTCCCGCTACATCCCATATGCCTTAACCCGCCGTGCCGCCGCGAACTATAACCTCAAGAACTATAGTCAAACCGCTGATGACTACATCGCCGTGGTTCAGCAATTTCCCGCACACCCGGCAGGGGAGGATATCCTGCTGCCCCTCGAAGAAGCCCTTCGCCTGGCCGGACGACAGGACGAGTTCAACAAATACCTGGCGATGTACAAGGCAGCCAATCCTGACGCCAAAGGACTCGAGACTGTGGAGTTTGAAACCGCGAAGAACCTCTATTTCAATCAGCAATATCCCCGGGCCATTGAGGGGCTCACTTCGTTCTTGCGGAGCTACCCGGGCTCACCCCAGGTGACCGAGGCCCGGTACTATATGGCCGAGTCGTATTACCGGCAAAAGGATTTTGGAAAGTCATTGGAACTGCTCAAGCAGGTTTCCCGTGACCCTGCCTTCACGATGATCAGCAAGGCAGTATCGCGCAGGGCTGAATTGGAGTTCCGGCAGCAGCAGTATGACTCAGCCATTGTTTCATTCCGGCGCCTTGCCCGGATCGCCTCCAACAAGAAGGAAGAGTTTACGGCGATGAACGGGTTAATGGAGTCCTACCACGTGTTGGCGGCTTATGATTCATCGGACGCCTACGCCAGGAAAATACAAAACCTGGGAAGCGTCAATGCCAACGCACTAAGCAAGGCCTCCCTCTACCTCGGCAAGAACGCCAAGGCTCGCGGTGATTATGAAACGGCCAAGGACGAGTTTCTGAACACCTTTAACTCGGCGCAGGACGAATATGGCGCTGAAGCGAAATACCTCCTGGCGGAAGTATTCTACCTCACCGGTGATCATAAAATGTGCTTTGAGACGCTGATTTCACTGAACCATGACTTTGCGGCTTATGAGGACTGGGTGGGCAAATCCTTTCTGCTGCTCGCCGACAATTATGTGGCCACCAAGGAAATCTTCCAGGCAAAGGGAACCCTTCAGTCCCTGATCGACAACTTTCCGAAAGCTGAAGTGCGCAGCCTTGCGGCCGAGAAGCTCAAGGCCATTGAACAAAGCGAACGAAAGAAACAGGAGGAACTCAAACAAGACTCGACCGAACGTAAGCCATGAAGCAACGAGTAGCCTCAACCTGGATTTGTACCGCAGTCGCCTGGCTTTGCCTGGCCATCCATCCTGCGATTGCTCAAGAGACCTGGGAAAAGGAAGGGCAGGGGGAAATCAAGGATCTTCAAATCGAGTTGACCAAGGAACGCCAACTGTCGCTGCCGAGAGCCAACCGGTATTTTGATAAAGTCCCTCCGCGCGCCTTTGAGCCCATTGTTCCTGCCATAACCTACGACGTCAGGCGTCTGGCTTTCCCGGGCCCGAATTTCGTTCCGGCCATACGGCCGCTGAGAATCAAGCAGGAGGAACTCACCCGACTTTATGGCAATTATGTGAGCGCCGGGATTGGAAACTATACTTCCTTCATGGCGGAGGGAAGCGTATCCACCAAGCGCGACAAGAACAAGCTCCTGGGCGCTGACTTCTTCTGGCGCGGATTTGGCAAGGGCCCCGTCGATGGAGATAACTCGGCCAGTTCCAACACGCGGATCGTTCTTTATGGCAAGTCGGTGACGGATGCCGTGACGCTCAACGGCGACCTGACCTACCTGAACCAGCGCGGTTATTTCTACAGCTATGCCCCGGCCACGGATGTCAGCCGCGACAACCTGAAACAGGTGTATGAGACAACGGCAATAAAATTGACGGCGGAGAACACCAAGCCCGGAGACTTCAATTACCGGGCCACGGCCGGATACAGCTACCTGAAGGACGCGTTTGTTTCTACTGAAGGTGAACTCAGTGCTTTATTCGATGGCGATCTCAAGCTCAAGGGTGGAAACAAATTGATCATTCATGCCGACGTGTTCCTCATCAACCGAAAAGATTCCTTGTTCACCCAGGGTCGTAACCTTGTCCGGATTCAGCCCGCCTATGAATTTGATCCTCTCCCGAAACTGAACGTAAGGGCGGGATTGAACCTCGCGCTTTCCAACGATGACCAGGGCGCCGGAAGCAACGTCAACGTCTATCCCCATGTGAAGGCCCGATACCAGGCAACCGACCGGGTATCTTTTTACGGTACGTTGACCGGTAACCTCGACAAGGTTAACCTGCACACGTTGTCGGCGGAGAACTTCTGGTTGAATTCAAACAACCCGATAGTGAATACCAACAGGGCCTTTGAGGTGGACGGGGGTATGCAGGCAAGCGTCGGCCGCAAGACCGTCTTGCGGTTGGGAGCATCCTACGCAACGTTGAAGAACCTCTATTTCTACCAGGCCTCACGCGATGCATTTGATCTTGCCGGCAACGCGGCAGGAGTCGCTTTCGACAAGTTTGATCTGCAATACGATAAGTCGACGAGCCGGTTCAACCCGTATGCCGAGGCAAGCGTCACCGCCTCCGACCAGGTGGGCCTGTCGCTTCGCATGGACTACTTCAATTACAGCACGGAAGTTATCGCTGAGCCGTGGCACCGGCCAACTTACCGGGGTGACGTGCGCGTGCATTACAACCTGTTCGACAAGATCTACTTATCGGCCGGCCTGATTGTGCAGGGTGGGATGAAGGCCATTGACCCGGTCACATCCGCACGAAAGACCCTGGATACGGCCACGGATCTGAACTTCAAGGCCCGCTACTTTTTCTCGAAACCGCTGTCCGCATTTATCCAACTCGACAATATGCTGTCGAATCAATATCCGATCTACCTGGGTTATCCGGCGCGCGGATTCCAGGCGATGGTGGGTGTGAGTTGGAGCCTGTAGGGGCAGCCGGACCTTGGTATTTATTGTGAATTTTGAGTTAATTTTGTTAAACACTGAACATCAAACCCGAGACACATGGCCAACAACGAAGACGACGATTCAGCCAAGGACAACAAGCCTGACGGTTCGGATGAGAATTTTGGCTTGCCTGAACTGGAGTATAAGCCCCTTGAGGAGCAGGCCCCCCGGCAGGAAACCACTGAATCAACTTCCACGGAAAGTCATGAAGAGGCCCCGGCCACACCCACAGAATCCTTCGACTCCTACTCTGTCGATGAGGCCAAATCCAAGGCGCCGCTCATCATTACCGTGGTGATCATCCTGGTCGTGGCTGTGGCGGGTTACCTGATCTACAATTTTGTGTACCTGCCCGGAGCCATGGAAAAGGAGAAGGTGAGGAAGGAGGCCGCCGCGGCCAAGGCCGAAGCTGAGCGAAAGGCGAAGGCCGAACAGGAAGCGCGTGAAGCTGCAGCTGCAGAAAAACGGCGCCTGGAAGCTGAGGCCAAAGCCAATCCGCCTGTCGGAACCATCGAAGTACTAAGTGCGCGTACCAAACGTTATTACGTTATCATCACCAGTGATGTGGATGATGACCTGCTGATGGATTATGCCAAAAAGTTGAGCGCCACGGGAATTAGTACCAAAGTAATTCCGCCGTTCGGTGGGAAACAGTTCTACCGGCTGGCGATTGCTGACCACGACACGTTCGCCCAGGCGCAGACCAACGCGGATGCGTCCAAGGCGACCTACGGCAACGGGGTTTGGGTGTTGAAGTATTGAGATCGAAGCCGGATTATAGTTGGCCTGATTTTTACTTTTCTCGGTCCTTTCATTTTTTTAGACTATGGTATTAGCTCAAATCGTCACGTCTACACCTGCACCGCAAGCGGACACCCTTTCCGTCATCGAACTGGCCATCAAGGGGGGCTTCATGATGATCCCCATCGTGCTTTCCTCTTTTGTGGCTGTCTATATTTTCATCGAGCGGGTGCTCACCATCAACAAGGCCAACCAGGATCCGGACGCGTTCATGGGCCGCATCAAGGAGATGGTCCTCAAAGGCGATATCAATGGCGCCAAGCTTCTCTGTGCTCAATTCAACAGCCCCATTGCCAGGATGATCGAGAAAGGTGTTTCACGGATCGGAAGCCCCTTGAAGAATATTGAAGCCTCGATCGAGAACGTCGCTAAAATCGAGCTCTTTAAGCTGGAGAAGAACCTGGGCATCCTGGCCACCGTCTCGGGTGCCGCCCCGATGATGGGCTTCCTCGGAACCGTCATCGGCATGGTGGAAGCCTTCATCGCCATCGCCCAGGAAGAAGGCTCGGTCAGCCCCAAACTGCTCTCCTCCGGAATTTATACGGCCATGATTACCACCGTGGCCGGCCTGATCGTGGGCATCATGGCTTACCTGGCCTATAACTACCTCGTGACCCGGGTGTCCAAAGTGGTCCATCGGATGGAGTATTCCTCTATCGAATTCATTGACTTGTTGCAAGAACCCCGCTAACAGGCGTCATGGAACTGAAAACACGCAACAAAGTAGATGTGGCCTTCAGCATGGCCTCGATGACGGACCTGATTTTCCTGCTCCTCATCTTCTTCATGCTGACCGCTTCGTTCGTGACACCATCCGGGCTGCCGGTAAACCTCCCCACGAGCAAGGCCAGCACCATTGAAGTGCAAAAAGTCTCCATAACGGTTACTAAAGACCTGCAGTATTACATCAACGACAAGCGGGTGACCAAAGGCACGCTGGAGGCCGAGCTGAAACCGCTGCTGTCGGCTCCTGCCGGCGTCGTGGTGCTGCATATTGACGAGAGCGTGCCCACACGCGAGCTCGTGTATGTCGCAGGAATTGCCACCTCGCTGGAGGCAAGGGTAACCATCGCCACCAAACCGAAGTAAAGGGATGGACGCACAGGAGAAGAAGAATCGAAGGGTTGGCTTATGGTTGTCCGCAGGCATTCACGCCGTGGTGGCCTTGGTCTTGTTCTTCATGGTGGCCTGGCGCGCGCCCGATCCGCCGCTGCCGGAGTACGGCATTGAATTAAACTTCGGATTGGATAATCAGGGGACAGGCGATGTGCAGCCTGATCAGCCGGTGGGCGACCAGGGTGAATCGACCGCCACTGAAGAACCGCAGGAAGCACCTGCCGGGCAGGCGGAAGAAACGCCCACGGTGAATGATGAAACTTCACCGGAGAAAGCCGTTGAGCCTGTGTCTAAACTGGAGAGCCCGGTGACCGTTAAGGAAAAGGAAACCGAGAAAACGCCTGTCAAAAAGCCGGTTAAGGTTGAATCCACACCCGTGACCCAGAAAACCACGGAGACGCCGAAGAAAGAAGCGACCCAGGAGAGCACGTCAACCGAGTCTCCGAAGAAAGGTGATGCCGCAAGTCACGGCGACGATGCGAACAAGACCGGCGACAAAGGCAGTGAGCAGGGAACACTTGACGCCAAGGCTCTGTACGGGACGCCTGGTGGCGGCGGAGGCGGCACCGGCATGAACCTGCAGATGTCAGGGTGGGCCTGGGCTGACAATCCGACGATTCCCCAACTTCCCGACAACGAAGACGGCAAGATCGTTTTTGAAATAGAGTGTGATGACAACGGCGATATCACCGGCATTACTTCCGTTGAGCGCACCCTGAGCCCCCGCGCAGAACAGCTGCTCAAGGATATGATCCGCAAGAACTCGCTGGTGCGCACTTCCGCAGGAAAGGTTCCGGAGCGATCGAAAGGCCGTGTGACCTTCGTGCTCAAGACGAAATAGAGCCTACTTGGTCTTGTAGAGATTAAGGGCGATGCGTTCCGGGATGCCCTTGGGAACGATCTCCGCCAGCTTGGCGCTCAGCCAATTGGTAAAGCCGGGTACCACTTCCATCTTCCCGGCGAACATCCCATCTACCGCAATGCGTGCCACGGCTTCCGGCTTCATGCTGAATTTCTCAGCCCTGTCTTTAACGGCCAGCAACTTGGCGCGGTCGATAAAGCCGGTGGAGGTGGGCCCCGGGCACAAACATGTGGCCGATACGGATGTACCCTTCAGTTCCCAATTGATCCCCCGGGTCAAAACCAATACAAAACTCTTTGTAGCAGCATAGAGCGATAAGGTAGGTACTGCCTGATAAGCTGCTGTACTTGAGACATTTAGGATATACCCTCTGGATTGTTGCTGCAGCATGGGTATGAATAATCGGCACAGCTCTGTAAGCGTGACCATGTTCACCTGCATCATGCCCCTGAATTCCGTTTCAGGCAGCAGGTGCATCGGCCCCCAAGAACCGAAGCCGGCGTTGTTCACCAGGATGTCGACCGCATAGTTGCGGGAAACCACCCACTCTTTCACCAATACGGAAGCATTGGGTGCCGAGAGGTCGATGGCGAAATAGTCGGTGGCCACGCCGAACTGACTCCTGATCTCTTCGGCGTGTTTTTTAAGCTGATGTTCTGTTCTGGCTACCAGCAGCACGTCGTGCTTGCGGGCAGCTAACTCCCGGGCAATGGCCAAACCGATGCCACCGCTGGCACCCGTTATGAGGGCGAAGGCCATGACTTACTTGTCGGTAATGAAGTGGAATCGCTGATACAAGAGCGGCTTGCTGCTCTCGTCGCGAGGCTGGTACTTGCCCGAAATAATCGGGATGTACATCACGCGACGACGGCTCTTTTCGCCGAAGAAGGGGGACTGGGCCACACGGTGCCAGAGACGGCCGTCATGAACGGTCAGGTCGCCCGGTTCCACGGTCAACCCAATTTCTTTCTTATCGGCCTTGTTGCTGAGGTAGTAAACCTTCCGGAACAGGAGCGTCCCCAGGCCCTTATTATGGGTACCCGGCAGCAGGCGAAGCCCGCCGTTGGCCGGCGAAGAGGCATCCAGGTGAAGACCCACATTGAGCATGGGCATGATTTTGTTGCCGTAGAAGATGTCGCGCAGCGCGTCGGTGTGCCATCCCAGTTGGCTATAATTACTGTTGGCCGTGTTCACGTAATGGTTGAACACCAGGCCATCTTTTTCATTGACTCCAATGCGTGAATCGGGTGCTCCAATCAATTCAAACAACGACTCCAGGCGCGGATCCTTGAGAAACTCTTCAAATATGGGAGAGAAGTGATTCAGGAAAGCAAAACGCTGCACGATGGTCTTGCCGTCAACGTCAGTACCGAACTTGATCGGCACGCCGTTGACCATCTTGCGGCCTTCCTTGATCCACTCATCTTGTACACGCTGGGATTCCTTGAGCATCTCAGCCACAGTTTCCCTGCTGACAAAACCCTTAAAATGAATGAATCCGTATGTGTCGAAGAATTTGAACTGCTCTTCCGTCAGTTTGTTGCCCAAGGTGAACTTGGGATATGAGCCATTCACTACATGCTTTTCCGTCGCTACCTGTTCCTCCATGTTATTCAGTCTTTTTGGCAAAACACGATTACCCTGCAAAATACCTCTATTTTAACTAAATGTTAATACGTACTCCTTTCAGGGCTACAAAAATAGCGGATTTTTCATGATTCCAGCGGCTTTTGGGCGGGGATCGTGTTGATAAACCGCCGTACGCCCAGGTATACGAAATAGGTAACAAAAGGTGCCACCACGAGGTCAACGGAATAGTGCACATGCTGCCAGGCGAGGAACAAGGCCATGAGTGCCGTGCCGAACAGCTTGGCGAGGTACAAAAATCGATTGCGCTCAACGTAGACCGTTACCATCATCGTGCTGACGTGGCCGGAGAAGAACAAGTCTTTGGCAAACGCTTGCTCCGGATAAACCAGGGAAGCGGAAATAGGGTCTACCAACAGGATCATGTCGGCGGGTGGCTCCAACGTAACCAGGTACATGGTAAAGGCGCGCAGGATGTTAACCGCGCAATACGTGGCGACACCCGCCAACAGTACCGCCGGGCGGTTTACATACATGACCAGCGTTTGCACCAGCGCAACGGTAAGAATGAAGAACACCGCGGTCGACCAATCCACCGGGGTAAAGAAGTTCAGCACCGGGTCATTGAGCAAGATGCCGGCTTTCGGTCCAAGCAGCCGGCTGTAGTAAATGGGCATGAACAGCACCATCGATACCAGGGTGACGAGGGAGAAGATGATGAGACCCCGCCCCCGGGGGTGACGAAGCCATTCGCGCCAGGTAATCTCCATC
>JAYRNL010000150.1:0-21255 GCA_041912235.1 Cyclobacteriaceae bacterium | reverse complement strand
TGCAGCCGAATCGAGAAAAAGACCTGCGGGAACGTGGGCGAACTTGTTGTTCTTGATGGAGATCTTAACCTCTTTCCAGAATCCGGCCAGGAGATTTTCGTGGGATTCATAGAGGGCCTTCAGGGCGTCATTCAACTCTTCGGGAGACTTGACATCGCTGAATACATAGTCTTCAAAAAAAATCAGACGGTCGTCATCATTATCGATAACGGCCGTCTGAAAATCTTTTGCCCCGACTTGTGCTAATAAGGTGTAGCGATGAAGTTTTTCTTCGTCAAACTTCTCGTCCTTGATCTTCTTGATCAGTTTATGGCGCGTGGCAACAGCAGACAAGACAATTGGTTATTCCCAGTTACCTGCAGTGGAGACGTCAGTACGAGAACCGAAGCGGAGCGGCTTGCGTGCCTTCTGTTCATTGCTCTCTTTACGGGCCGGGTTAATCGGCTTTGGATCTTTTACTTCAATGACATCGACCATCAAGCCGCCCTTATCCACTTTTCCGATGAAGATTTCAAATTTGACTCCATCGGAGCCAGGCACCAAGCTGAGGGTTTTCAGGTCAATGGAGGGATTGAAAACGTAATCACTGTAGTTAATCAGGTTCTTGCCTTTTGTAATCGCTTCCCCCACAGCCACCGATGCGAGGCTTGTGATGGTGCCTTTCTCCTGGAAGGGAGGCTCATTTTCCTTGTTGCCCACACGGATGGTATAGGCTTTCTGGTTCTTGATTACCTGGTCGCCCACGTTCACCTTGAATCCCAGGAACACACCATTGTCCGTGGCGGCGAGGGAGTAATTCTTCTTGAAAATGCGCTCCTTGGCGGAAACAAACCCGAGTGTATCAACCTGGATTTTTACTTCTTCACCTCCGTACGGCTTCTGTGTGATAATTTCACGGCGCTGGAGAATCGGCACCTTACCGGTTTCGATGAACGTGATGAGCGAATCCCAATTGGAAGTATAGCGGCGGTTTTGTTCCTGGAAAATAATCTCGGCCTCACGGATAAGTTTCAGGCGTTCAATGACGGCCTTCTCGGTGTTGTCAATCTGTTCACGGGTATCAATGACAGACTGGACACCATTATAAAGAAAATAGGCCAGGTATAAACTAACAGCGGTAAAGACGACAGTTAGGATTTTGGACAGGTTCATCGTGGTTCAGGTTTAGCCTGCAATAATAAGTTCGTTTTTTGAGATTATTAAGCCTCATTTCCAGTTTTTTGAGGGGTTTTTGCCTAAATCATTCAAATCCGAAAATAACCGTTTAGCCCTCCGATGGCACTCGCCCGACCGGCCAGTTTGAAGGCCCCGTGTTTATGGTCATCCGGCAGCGCGTCAATGGACCCCATATCCATGAATCGCGCCTCCTGTATCAACTGATGCCCCGGCGGCATTTCAGGATCATGGCCTTTCCTGAGCGCGCCCCCCGTGATCGTAACCTGGAAAAATAGTTCCAGCGCATGCAGCGGCAGGTTCATGAATTCGGTCACAAAGAGCAGGGGCCCGACCGCAACCGTCAATCCGGTTTCTTCCCTAAACTCATTCACCAGGTTCGCCTCCGCGCTCATCCCAAACTCCATGCCTCCTCCGGGCGGAGCCCAGAATGGACCTTGCCTAAGCCCAGCGTGGTTGACCAGCAACAGTTTGTCCTGACTCAGGCAGAGACCGCATACCCGGACCCGCAATCGGTTTCCAAAAGTTTCCTGAACGATTTTATCCACGGGTGTCTTACCTCGTTGTCCGTTGAATCCCTAAATTTGAGAAAAGTCACGGGTATGAAGAAGCTCTTTCTACTGTTGCTCCTGGCATCCGCTACGGCCTCGGCTCAACAGGCCAATGGCCCGGTCATTGCCTGGGAGAAATCGACTTTTGATTTTGGCGATGTGGTGCAGGGCGAAAAAGTGGAGCACACCTTTCGGTTCAAGAACGTGGGCAATGTTCCCCTGGTAATCACCAACGTGCAGGTAACGTGCGGCTGCACTACACCCAAAGGCTGGGAACGGGATCCCATAAAACCCGGTGAATCGAGTGAACTTACCGTGAGCTTCAACTCGAGCGGCAAGTATGGCAAACAGGAAAAAGTGGTTACGGTTGTTTCCAATGCCATTAACCCCGACGGATCACAGGTTCTCTTTTCCGCCAATGTGGTGGAAAAGAAGAATCCCAATTAACCACCCCACGATCGAAAGATTGTCCACGCCGCCCAAATCCAGCCGGCGATCATAGCCGTCCCGCCAATCGGGGCAACCGCTCCCCAGGTAGTGACATTGGTAAGGGATAACATCAGCAGGCTTCCGCTAAAGAAGACTATACCCACAAAAAGCAACAGGCCTGCCATACTCAATTGGGGATAACGTTCCATCAGTATTCCGATCAGGATGATGGCCAGTGCATGAAACATCATATAGCGTATCCCCAGATCAAAGGTCTCGGTGCGGCCGGATGCGGCCAGTCTGACTTTGAGCGCATGAGCACCGAAGGCTCCGACAGCCACGCTGATCGCCATGAGTATCATGCCGGCCAGGAGAAAGGTTTTTGGATTTTTCACAGGTTCAGGGTTGAGGGTATTCACGTTCTCCAAAGATAGCCGTGCCGATGCGTACCAGTGTGCTGCCTTCGGCCAGCGCAATCGCGTAGTCAGAACTCATTCCCATGGACAATTCCTTCATCGTCACGTTTGTCGGTAGTGCTGCATGCTTAAGTTCTTCGAACAATCGTTTTAACGTTTGAAACTCGCTTCTCACCTGGGTCATGTTATCGGTCAGTGATGCCATACCCATGAGGCCATCGATGGCCACGTGAGCAAATTGCTCAAGGTGGCCGCAGAAAATAAGTTGCCTGACTTCTTCCGGGTCAAGGCCAAACTTGGTTTCCTCTGAAGCAATGTATACCTGGAGCAGGCAGTGAATCGTTCGACCGCATTTTGCTCCTTGCTTGTCGATCTCTTCCAATAACCTCAGACTGTCCACGGCGTGAATAAGGGCCACGAACGGGGCTACATACTTCACTTTGTTTCGCTGCAGGTGGCCGATCAGGTGCCACTCAATATCGGAGGGAAGGTGAGGCTGCTTGTCGATCAGCTCCTGCACCTTGTTCTCTCCGAATAGGCGCTGTCCTGCGTCGTAAGCCTCACGGATTTTTTCCACCGGGTGTGTCTTGCTAACGGCTACCAGCCGGGCGCCGCTTGCGGCCAGGAGCGCGGAGAATTTTCCTATGTTATTGCCAATTCCCATTCTATCTTTAGTGCCCCGGCTAAGGGCTCGTAAAATTATGGCGATCCTGGGTACGTTGTTAAAAAGGAGCATAAAACTTCGCGAGAATCTCGAGGAAGAATACTCCTCGCCGTTTGAGCTGCAGAAAAATGTGCTGAGGGATTTGCTTATCACGGCCTCCGGCACCGAGTTCGGCAGGTATTACGACTTTTCAGAAATCCTCCGTCATTTCCGGAGAGGCCCCAAGGAATTCTACCGTCATTTCCAGAAGATTCCTTTGCACGACTACAACAAGATGCACAAGGACTGGTGGCAACTTTCCCTGAAAGGTGTGAAAAACGTCTGCTGGCCGGGACGGATGAAGTATTTTGCCCTGAGTTCGGGCACCTCCGAGGCGGCGTCCAAACACATTCCTATTTCAAAAGAAATGACTAAGGCGATTCAGCGAACCAGCATTCGCCAGATTCTGTCGCTTTCAAAATATGATCTTCCCGGGAAGTTCTTTGAATCGGGGATTCTCATGGTCGGCGGCAGCACGACACTTAACAAACGCGAAAATTACTTCGAGGGTGATTTGAGCGGCATCCAGGCCGCCCGCCTGCCATTCTGGTTTCAGGCCTTTTACAAGCCGGGAAAGAAAATTGCCAAGACCCGTAAGTGGAGCGCCAAATTGGAAGAGATCACCAAGAAGGCGAAGCGGTGGGACATAGGCATAATTGTCGGTGTGCCTGCGTGGATTCAGATCCTCCTCGAAAAGATCATTGACTACCACAAAGTCAAAAACATCCACGAGGTCTGGCCCAACCTGAGGGTTTACGTTCACGGCGGAGTTTCTTTCGATCCTTATCGCAAAGGGTTTGAGAAGCTCCTCGGTCGCCCGTTGTATTACATTGAAACGTATCTCGCCTCCGAAGGCTTTATCGCGTATCAGGCTTCCCCCCGGCATGGCCCCATGAAACTTGTACTCGATAACGGGATATTTTATGAGTTCATCCCCTTCAACGACGAAAACTTCCTTCCGTCCGGCGATGTGTCGCCCCATGCCCGCACCCTGCTCATTGATGAAGTGGAAGAAGGGAAGGAATACGGGCTGTTGTTGTCGACATGCGCCGGCGCCTGGCGTTACCTGATCGGGGATGTAATCAAATTCACGTCCGTGGAGGAAAGTGAAATTATCATTACAGGCCGCACCAAGCATTTCCTGAGCCTCTGCGGGGAGCACCTGTCCGTCGACAATATGAACAAGGCGGTGGAGTTGGTTTCCAATGAACTGAACATTGATATCAAGGAGTTTACGGTTGCGGGAATTCCTCATGGCAACCTCTTCGCTCACCAGTGGTACATCGGTACGGATCAGTCAGTGGACGCGAAGCAAGTACGCGTCAAACTGGATCAGCACCTGAAATCCCTCAACGACGACTATGCCGTGGAGCGAAGTGCGGCGTTGAAGGAGGTTGATGTGGATGTGCTCCCCACCAAAACGTTTTACGCCTGGCTGGAGTCCAAGGGAAAATCAGGAGGACAGAATAAGTTCCCGCGCGTGCTGAAGGGCGCCCAACTTGAGGAGTGGCAAACCTTTCTCGGCAAGTGATTGAAATTCTTTTTAACGGGTTCAAGTTCGGCGTAGTCCTTTCCTTACTGGTGGGCCCCGTCTTCTTCACCTTGTTGCAAGCGAGTGTAGAAAAAGGATTCTGGGTGGGCGTTCTCGTGGCCATGGGCGTATCTCTCAGCGACTTGCTCTATGTCGTGATTTGTTACTTCGGCCTTTCCTCGTTTGTTGATCAACCCGGGGTAAAAGTCTTTATGGGCTATGCCAGTGGATTGATTCTTATTGGATTTGGGCTCTATCACTTGCTGGTGAAAAGCCGCAGGAAGGATTATAATAACCCGGGCATGGTCCGTGAGCGCAAATCGTTCATGTACCTGGCCAAAGGATTCCTGATCAACAGCATGAGCCCAATGGTTCCCCTCTTCTGGATTGGTGCGGTGGGAATTGCTACACTGGAATATGGGTATGCCACGCCCGGCCACTATGTGCTTTTCTTTGGCGGAGTGCTGGCCACCGTGTTGGCCACCGACATCGGAAAGGCGTACATCGCCGGAAAACTCAGGGAACTGATCACCTACCGGCTGCTGAGCATGATGAATGCTATCGTTGGTATTGTCCTGATTGCCTTTGGTGGCCGACTTCTGGCCTCAGCAATAGGCCTTTAGTCCTGAAGTACGTTGCTTACAAAAGTGGATTTGAGCATCAGCCACAACAGCAACAGGGCGATGGCCCAGCGTACATAGACAAAATAGAAATCGCTGGTATCCTTGAACCGCGTCTCCTTGATTTCCGCCTTCTCCAGTTGATCAATCTTGCGGAATACTTCCATCAGGGCCTGCTCATCGGTAACACGAAAGAACTCACCCGAACCAATTTCTGCTATCTTTCGCATGGTGCGTTCATCGACCGTATTTTCGACCATGTTGGGTCGGCCAAAGAAATCCTTGCCATATGGCACCAGGCCCTCTTTTCCGACTATGATGGTGTAGATCTTGATGTTGTAGGCCGCGGCAAGTTCTGCGGAGGTGATGGGATCAATATTGCCGGCGGTGTTGTCGCCGTCACTAAGCAGGATGCAAACCTTTGACTTGGACGATGACTCCCTCATCCGGTTGGTAACCACAGCCAGCGCGCTGCCAATGGCGGTACCGCGACTTTCAATCATGTCGAAGTTTAGCTCGTTGAGGTAAGCGTTGAGCAACGCATAATCGGTTGTCAGCGGTGCCAGGGAAAACGCGTCTCCCGAAAATACAACCATCCCAATCCGGTCCTGGAGCCGTCCCTTGATAAAGTCGCGGGCGACGTCCTTCGCCGCCTCGAGCCGGTTTGGCGTGAAGTCTTCGATCAACATCGATTGGGAGATATCGATGGCCAGCATGATGTCAATTCCCTCGGTCCACTGCTCCACCTTCTCATTGCTGAGCTGTGGTCGTGCCAGCGCGAGCAGCACAAGAATGGTGACCAGCGCAAGGATCAACTCAGGTACCAGCCGAAGCAAGGCCAAAGGCGATGAACGCTTGTCGCCCCGGGTGAAGGCGACAGGAAGTTTCTGGTTGAAAAAGTACCGCCATACCCAGCGTGCGGCAAACAGCAAAGGCACCAGGGCGATGAGGTAAAGGAACAGGTTATTCGTCCAGGTGAACGACCTCAGCGTTGACGGCAGGAACCACTCGAGCGACCATGTGCTTAGCTTATCCATTTCTCAATTCGGCTTCACGACGTTCAAACAACTCCTGCGAATAGGACTTCAGGTACAGAAATGGATCCCGGGAGGCGCCGTATCCGCCGTAGATGGTGCGATCAATGCTGCGCAGGGCATTGGCCAACAGGTCATTGGAATACTTCCGCAGAATTTCCCTCGACGTGGATTTGGTGAATGGATATTCCTCGAGTTCTTCCATGTATTTTTTCCACACAACGAGTGCATCTTCCGCCTTGCGAGGAGTGGCATCCGGCTCAAGCTTTTCAACAGCCTGCGAATACCGAAGCAGAAAATTGGCGTAGGTTTTTCTCAGTCGCCTCAAGGCGAAGAAGCGCCGGATTTGCTTTCCAAAGATTAGCCATCCGATGATGGCCAGGACGACCAGCACAAGACCGACAGCCAGCAAGATGGGATAATTGAACAGCCATTTTACTTGCTGGTAGGCCGTGTTGGCTTTGAGCGGCAGTTTTTCAACTGCAACAGAATCCAGTGGCATACTTACCCGGTAGTTCAGGCGCAGGCTGTCGAAGGTTGAATAAACAGCCAGGGAGTCCTTCGCACGGATAAGGAAGACGGGCAACCGGATGGATTGAATGGAATCTATTTCAAAGGTCGTCAGGTAGTATATCGCGCTGTCGTAACTCATGCCGCTCAACGTGCGCGTGGGAAAGAATTCCTTCTTTGAAAACTCAAAGGGTGCAAATGCATATGTCGAATCCGGGAAAACGACCTGTTGATTACTCGGGTAGGTGGCTACAAGAATAAACGGCACCAGTTCGCCAATGGCGGCGCTGTCCCGGGCCAGCCGGCCAGCGACACGTACATCCTGTGCCACACTTCCTGTCAAGGTGAGGGAAAGCAATATGACCACCAGGTACTTCAATCTCATCATGACCTTTCCTTACTAACTCTTCCTGGTTTTGTTTCTGACTTTGAACAGCCGGAGCAACTTGGGAACAAAATCCTCGTCGGTGGAGACACTTACGTAGTTGATCTGGTGTCTTCGGCTGAACCGTCGAAGTTCTTCTTGCCGCTGCTGATGCGCCAGAGAAAGCTGCGACCTGAACTCGCCAAACGATGTATTAATCCACAAGGTGCGTCGGGATTCTTTGTCCAACACGGGGATGATCCCCAGGCTGGGCAAGGCCGTCTCGCGCTTGTCCGATAAATGAATGATTACCAGATCGTGCCGCCTCGCCAGCGATTGCAGGTTGCGATAATAATCCTCATCGATGAAATCGGAAATCATGATGATCACACTTCGTCTGCGAATGGCATTCAGCGCAAACGATATGGCTTTTGCGAGGTTGGTCTTCGTTGATTTAGGCTTCAGGCGCTCCAGCCCGGCGATAATCTGGTAAGCCTGACCGACACCTTTCCGCGGCTTGATGTACACTTCACGTTGGTCAGAATAGCAGATGAGTCCCACCTGGCTGGATTCTTTTGCCCCCGAAAGGGCCAGCACCCCGCAAATTTCCATGCCGATGTCAAACTTGGTTGCTCCCGGACTGCCTATTTCCTGCGAAGCGCTTACATCGACAATAAAGAAGATGGTTTGCTCTTTCTCCTCCTTGAAGGTCTTTACAAAGGTGCCATGACCTTTGGCGGACACGTGCCAGTCAATGGTGCGGATGTCGTCGCCATACTGATAGGGCCGCACGTCGTCGAACTCCAGGCCTGTACCCTTGAAGATCGAATGAAAATCCCCCTGCATCTGGCTGTTGATGGCCTTGCGAATCTGAATTTCGTACCGACGTAGTTTTTTGAGAATCTCCCTCACCTTGGCATCATTTTTCGTATTCGATCACCAAGGTCCGGGTCCTTGCGGCGACCCTGGCAAACAAGGCGCTAAAATATGAGTAATTTGCCTGCCAAAAGAATGTTTTTATCTGTGCGTTCAAGGCTACACGTGACCATTCTTGCGGGATTGATCATGGTTTCTTGCGGCAAGGAAAAGGACGAAAAGCCCCCGCTTTCGCGGGATCAAATGGTCAGTGTGATGATGGAAATCTACCTGGCCGAAGCACGGATGTCTGTATTTCCGGTTGACCGGGATTCGGCGTATCGGCTGTTTGTGCCATTCCAGGATTCGCTCCTGGCCAAGCGGGGAATTGCGGATTCGACCTTACGTAAGGCGTATGACTACTATTTGCAGCATCCTGCGCAGCTTGAAGAAATTTACGACGCCATGATTGACTCCCTCACGCTCCGGGAGCAACGGCGTCGAGGTGAACCGAATTGATCTTGCTGTCCCATGATCTTTCCTTCTGATTTCGAGCGGAGGCTTGGCTTTGACCAGTTGAGGGGTCGCCTGGCCGATAACTGCCTGGGTGAACCCGGGCGAAGGAAGGTTTTGGAAATGCAGTTCCGGACAGACCCGGACGCTATCCGGGAACTTCTTGCGCTCTGCCAGGAAGTGGTTAGTCTTTATGGACGTGGTGAAGAACTGCCCATTGGTCCTTACGCCGACCCGGAACCCTGGAGACAGCGATTGGAAGTGGAAGGCGCATACCTCGAGGAGGATGAGCTTGCAGCGCTTAGGGCGGCGTTCATGATGATTTCGAATGCGAATGCATACCTCATAAAAACTGCCGAAGTCAATCCGGCGCTTTCAAGAATGGGGCTTCCGGCGGCTGCAGGGAAAAACATTGTGGCTCGGCTGCGATCAGCAATTGACGACGAGGGTAAGGTGAAGGACCAGGCTTCATTGGCATTGTCACGCATCCGCAAGCGGATAAGGGAAGAAGAGGTGAAAGCCCGCCGGGTTGCAGAGCATGTGATGCGGTCGGCGCTTGAAAATGGCTGGTGCCCTCACGGATCAAATCCCACGATACGGGAGGGTCGTCTTGTCATCCCCTTGCTGGCTGAACACAAACGGAAAATCAAAGGATATCTCGTTGATCAATCGGCCACCGGCCAAACGGTTTACCTGGAGCCGGCTGATGTGATGGAGGCCAACAATGATCTTCGGGACTTGCACCTTGAGGAAAGGAATGAGATCGTCAGGATATTGCGCGAAGTAACTGCATTCCTGCGCGAAAACCTGTCGGAGATCAGGGCCGGTTACGAATTGCTCGCCGGGCTGGACTTTCTTCGCACAAAAGCCAGGCTGGCGCGAGATCTGAACGCCACCTTGCCAAGCCTTTCCAAAAGGCCGACCCTTGCCTGGATCGAAGCCCGTCATCCTCTTTTGTTCCTGTCATTTGGCAACAAGCGAACCCTGGTGCCGCTGACCATTTCGTTAACTGATCAGGACCGTTTCCTCCTGGTCTCCGGTCCGAATGCGGGCGGAAAGTCCGTTTGTCTCAAAACCGTCGGGCTGATTCAGTACATGGCCCAATGCGGATTGCTCGTTCCCATGAAACCCGATTCCGAAGTGGGCGTGTTTGGTTCCATCTTTCTGGACATTGGCGACCAGCAGTCGATCGAAAGTGACCTGAGTACCTACAGTTCACATCTGAAGAACATGGCCGTATTTCTACATGATGGAGATGGCCGATCCCTGATCTTGCTGGATGAACTGGGTTCAGGCACTGATCCTAACTTCGGGGGTGGCATTGCCCAGGCTATACTCGACCAGCTGCTCAAGAAGGGTGCCTGGGGATTGGCGACCACCCATTACTATAATCTTAAGGTATTTGCCGGCCACACCCGCGGAATCCGGAATGCCTCCATGCAGTTTGATACGGATCGGCTGGTGCCATTGTTCCGGCTGGAGATCGGGCAGCCGGGGAGCAGTTTTGCCCTGGAGATTGCAGGCAAGACGGGCTTTCCACAGGCTACGCTGGAAGCCGCACAACGAATTATAGGCAAAGAGTTGATTGGCCTGGGGACCTTGATGAAGCAGGTTGCTGAGGAGAAAACGAGACTGGCTGACCGGGAGCAGGCAATTGCGGCAAAGGAGAAAGAGGCTGCCGAAGATAGAATGCGGTATGAAAAACTCAATGAACAGTTGGAAGGCCAGAAAAAGGAGATCATCAACCGGGCCAAGTCGGAGGCGGCGATGCTGTTGAAGGAAACCAACCGTGAAATAGAAAAGACGATCCGGCATATTCGGGAGAACAAAGCCGAGAGGCAGGAGACAAGAAAAGTGCGCGAAGGGTTGAAGGAGTTGCAGCAAAAAGTGAAGCCGGCGCAGGGCAAGGCCGTTAAGGGCGACCGGCCACTGAAAGAAGGGGATAAGGTCCGTATGATCGGTGGTGAGGTGACCGGAACAATCCTCACCCTTGAGGGAACCAAGGCTACCGTTCAATTTGGTGATTTGCGTTCTACGGTAAACGTGGGTCGACTGTTCCGGAGTGACCAGCCTGAGACACGACCGGCGGCAGGCAGCCAACGTGTGTTGGTCGCCCGGCGAGACTCATCGTTTTCTCCGCAGTTGGATGTGCGTGGTATGCGCGTGGAAGAATTGATTCCAGCCCTGACCCGGTATATGGATAACGCGATTCAGTATGGCATGACTGAAGTCACCATTCTTCATGGCAAGGGGGAGGGGATACTGAGAAAGGTCGTTCGGGATTACCTGAAGACACTAAAGGCAGTGGAATCCTTCCGCGATGAACATGCCGACCGTGGAGGCGCAGGTATTACCGTGGTTGAAATGAAGTAAAACAAAAAAAGTCCCGCATCGCAGGACTTTTTTGTTATTGCGTCTTGGTAAGGTTACTGAATTGCAAAAGTGAACGTCCACGAACCATTGACGACTGAAGTCCTTCCGGTATAAGCGGTGCACGTTGGGCAGGTGTAATTAAAAGTCATTTGCAACGTTGTGGCGTTCACCGAATAAGTGATCGGCATATCGTTGAGATGGTCATCCCGTTTCAATGTAGTGGAGAAGTCGGTGCCAAACTGGAAGTTTCCTGATCCCGGCCAGGGTGTCTGCATGCCGGTAAGGCCTGCGGTTGTATAGGGGATATTGGTATTGCCTGCCGTGCCGGAAATGGTGAGCACAAAATTGTCATAACCGGTAACGGGTGTGCTGTTGAAGGTCACAGCCGAGGCCTTCCAGGTGTGTGAAAGTTTCTTTATTTGCTCGTCTTTGGGATCAGGAGGGTTAGAGGAATCTCCGCCGCACTGCCAAAAAGAAGCCGACACCCCGAGGAGGGTCAGCACAATCAGAAACTTGGAACTTTTCATCATTGTTGTAGTTGATTCAAACATACTAAAAACACCCTGATTTTGAATGCGTGCCCGCCAAAAACTCGGAAATGGGCTTTTTTAATGGGGTTAGGAAATCAATTGTAACCCGCTTTGTAATCGGTGATCGGGATTTTTATGGCATCGGCAGGGTATTCTGATTCATGGTTGGATCCGATAAATACCGTCATTCCCGGGGGTAGACCCTTGAAATGCCGCCAATACCAGTCGGTCGATGCCCGGTCAAGGTTCATCGTGGGCTCATCCAGAAACAGCAGATGAACTTCTGAGAACAAGGCCAAACCCAGCTTGAGGCGTTGTTTCATTCCTGATGAAAAGTGACCGACCTGCTTGTCGCGGGCATAGGAGAGCTCCATCATCTCCATGAGCTCCACCGAAGTTTTCTTGCCCCGGGATCGCTTGAACGAGAAGTGGAAATCGACAAGTTCCGAAAGGGTGAGCTCTTCCATAAGCTCAACATACGGGGCCACAATAGCCACCTCCGTGTAAATATTCTCCGGTGAAAGCGATGTGGTGTCCTGAACGTAGGCTACGGTTCCTGACGAAGCCGGCAGTTGACCCCAGAGTACCTGCAATAGCGTTGACTTGCCTGATCCATTGGGACCGACGATGGCATGTGTGCCGGGATTGAACGTGTAGGTGAAGTCCCTGAAAATCCACTCGCGATTAAATCGCTTGCACAGCTTTTCAGCAGAGACGGTCATTCAAACGACGCCAGGCTGGTGGAGAACCCTTTCATGACGCCGCGCTCCGAGCTGCGGATAAAATTCACGATATAGTCGCGCTCAGCACTGGCCGGCAGCTCCTTTTCAACAATGTCCAGCGCCTTGCTGTTGTTGAGTCCCTTCAGAAAGATGTGTCGATAGATTTCCTGAATTTCACTGATCTTCTCGGCCGAGAATCCCCGGCGGCGAAGTCCAATGCTGTTGACGCCAGCGTAGGTGAGGGGCTCACGGGCTGCCTTGGTATAAGGGGGTACATCTTTCCGTACAAGCGAACCGCCGGAGAGCATGACGTGGGCACCAACCTTCACAAATTGATGAAGTGCGCTTGCTCCGCCAATGATGGCCCAGTCTTCGATGACCACGTGACCGGCTACCTGCACCGCGTTGGCAAAAATGCAATGATCACCCACGATGCAGTCGTGAGCAATATGCACATAGGCCATGAGGAGGCAATTCTTTCCGATGACGGTCTTGTGCTTGTCGGTGGTGCCCCGGCTAATGGTAACACTTTCACGAATGACGGTGTTGTCGCCCACAAACGTCTCGGTTTTTTCGCCGGCAAACTTCAAATCCTGGGGGATCGATGACACGGAGGCGCCTGGAAATACTTTCACCTGCTGCCCCAACCGGGCCCCTTCGCAGATGACGGCATTGGGACCTATCCAGCAGCCATCGCCGATGACCACATCTTTTTGTACCGTGGCGAACGGTTCAATAACTACATTATTTCCGATGACAGCCTCCGGGTGAACGTTGGCTAGTGGGTACTTGCTGTTCATGTATCTTTTCTGACGATGCTGGCGGTCATGGTGCCTTCACATACCAGGGTGTTGCCCACGTAACCGCGTCCATACATTTTGGCAATGCCGCGCTTGATGGGTGCCAGCAAATCACACTGGATCACCAGCGTGTCGCCGGGAAGCACCATCTTTCTGAAGCGGAAGTCATCAATGCCGAGGAAATACGTCCAGTAGTTTTCCGGATCGGGAACCGTATTAAGTACGAGAATGCCGCCAATCTGGGCCATGGCTTCTACCTGAAGCACACCAGGCATTACGGGATTGCCGGGAAAATGTCCGGCAAAGAAATTCTCGTTCATGGTAACGTTCTTCACGCCGGCGACAGTCTCTTTGTCCAGGTAAATGATCTTATCGATCAGCAGAAAGGGATACCGGTGGGGGAGCGTTTGTGTGATCTTGTTTATGTCCATTACCGGGGGCAAGGCAGGGTTGTACCGGGGTACGCCTTTCTTGTCCGATTCGGCCATGGCTTTCTTCAGTTTCTTGGCGAAGGCAACGTTGGCCGCGTGGCCGGGACGTGCGGCAAGAATCTGGGCCTTCAAGGGCCGCCCGGCCAGCGCCAGGTCGCCAATGATGTCGAGCAGCTTATGACGCGCCGGCTCGTTGTTGTATCGTAACTCAACGTTGTTGAGTATACCTTCCTTCTTGACTTCCACGGTCGGCTTGTTCAACATCCGAGCGATGTTATCAAGTTCGCCAGGCTCAACCACGCGATCAACAATCACAATGGCATTATTCAGATCGCCACCTTTGATCAGGTTGTTCTTGTAGAGCATTTCCAATTCGTGAAGGAAACAGAACGTGCGGCACGAGGCTATTTCTTTTTCGAACTGCTGGATGTTCGTTATGCTCGCGTGCTGGCTGCCCAGGACAGGCGAGTTGTAATCGATCATCACGGTCACGCGGTAGTCGTCGAGCGGGAGCGCAGCAATTTCAACATGGCGGGCGCTTTCTCGATAAAATATGCTGTCTTGAACCTCGAAGAAATCACGCAGGGCGTTCTGCTCTTCGGTGCCCGCGTCTTTGAGCACTTGAACAAATTGGATTGAACTGCCATCCATAATCGGCGCTTCCGGGCCATCGATCTGGATCAGCACGTTGTCAATTTCAAGCCCTACCAGCGCCGCCAGCGTGTGCTCGATGGTGCTGAGTCGTGCCCCACTTTGTTCAATGGTGGTGCCCCGGGAGACATCCACCACACGGTCGCAGTCGGCGTCAATGATCGGCGAACCGGGAAGATCCACGCGTTGAAACTTAATCCCGTGGTTGGGTTTTGCCGGTTGAAACGTCATAGTCGTTTGAACCCCGGTATGGAGCCCAACGCCGGAGATAGTCACCGACTTCTTTATCGTTCGTTGCTTGTGGTTAAGCATGCGTCAAAATAGGGACGCAAATTTAAGAGGATCAGGGGAGTATGCCAAAAAACCGGGGATTCAAGGCGCGCGTCACTGTTTCTGCCCCAGATCAGGCGTTTCAACCGTGTTCGGTGTTGATGCCCCCATGAGCTTTTCAAGGTCGCGCAACCGATGTGCGATTTCGGGGAGTTTCTTATAGACAGCGTACGACCGGAAATAATCCTTGATATCGATGGCCGGATAGCCAAGCATACGTTGACCTTCTTCAGTAATCGACTTGGAAACGCCGGCCTGTGCGCCCAGGCTGGTCTGATTGGCGATCACCAGGTGGCCGGCAATTCCTACCTGTCCTGCGATCATGCAATTTTCTCCCACCTTAGTTGACCCGGAGATTCCGGCCTGTGCAGCGATCACCGTATTCTTTCCAATCTCCACGTTGTGGGCAATTTGAATCAGGTTATCCATCTTCACTCCGCGATGGATCACCGTGGAATCGCCTTGCAGCGTTGCGCAGTCGACTACACTGTTGGCGCCGATAGTGACATCATCTTCGATGACTACATTACCCATTTGAGGGATGGTCTTGTAGGATCCGTCTTCCTGCGGTGCAAAGCCAAATCCATCCGAACCGATTACCGTACCGGCGTGAATCACGCAATTATTACCAATCCGCGTTCGCGAATAGATCTTCACATTGGGGTGCAGAATGACGTTATCGCCTATCGTGACATCGTCACCCACGAATACCTGGGGGTAGATTTTCACGTTGTTGCCGATTCGGGTATTGTTGCCCACATAAGAAAAGGCGCCACGATAACCATCCTTCCCCATGGTAGCCGATTCACTGATGAAACTGGGTTGTTCAATTCCCGTCTTCTGAAAACTGATCATCTTATGATACTGCTCCAGAAGAATGGTGAAACTGGAATACGGATCGTCAACCAGAACCAAGGCGGAGTGTATCTCCTTCTTGGGCTGAAAATCCTTGGCTACGATGATCGCGCTGGCCTTGGTCGTGTAAACGTACTGTTCGTATTTCGGATTGGCGAGAAATGCAATTTGTCCGGGTTTCGCCTCCTGGATTTTGGCGAGCATGTTGATCTTCTGGCTTCCGTCGCCACGCACTTCACCCTGCAGGATGTGAGCGATCTGGTTGAGGGTGAACTCCATGACGGGCAGTAACGGGGTTGGAATCCGTTGAGAAAATTGACTACAAAGATAGGTTTTTAGGCCAGCATAGGTAGTTTTTTTTCACGATTTTGCCCATAGCCCGGATATTGGGGAGATCAGAAGCTTGTGATACATCCAGTATTTCACCCGACTTCATCAATACCTGGATGGAATGCCTTTCGAGGATATAGGCTTCATTGGATACCGTCCCATGAGAAAACAAATAGGTGGTATCGGTTCGAGCCACCTTCCATTCCTTATGAATAGCCGTCTTGACTTTTTCCACTTCGGACTTTTGAATCGGTGCAGTTGAAAGCCGGACACGGAACAGGTTCCGGTTAAGCATCATGGTGCACAATCGAGAGAGAATGGGGTCGCGATGGGTTTGCCATAGCTTCAAGGCACCCCAAACGTCATAGTCATCCAGTTTGCCAAAGG
Source organism: Cyclobacteriaceae bacterium (assembly GCA_041912235.1). Lineage (GTDB taxonomy): Bacteria > Bacteroidota > Bacteroidia > Cytophagales > Cyclobacteriaceae > ELB16-189. Next base: position 5,147 of record JAYRNL010000150.1, on the reverse strand, counting down.
CGATCAGCAAGTCTCGTCGCTCAGCGAAGTCATCCAAGGTCCACGAGCGATTGAGGAATACCGAGAGCGCTTCGCTGCAGGGCATGGGCTCACCGGAACTGGCCAGGTAGTGGGCACGTCGGATGCAATTGACCAAAAGCCGCTCGGCACCCACCGCCGTCTTGTGCAGGTACACCTGCCAATACATGAGCCGACGGGCATTGATGAAACTCTCTATGTTGTAAATACCTTTTTCCTCAATCACGATATTGCCTTTAATCACATTCATCATCGCGATGATCCGGTCCGTCCCGATAGCACCCTCCACGACGCCGGTAAAGAAGCTGTCGCGATTCAGATAGTCGAGGCGATCGGTGTCAAGCTGTGAGCTAACCAACTGATGAAGAAATTTCTTTGGGTGCGCGTTTTGGAAGATGCGAATGGCCATGTCCAGCCGGCCGCCCAGTTGACGGTTGAGTTCCTTCATCAGCAGAAAGGAAAGGCTTTCATGACGAATATTTGGCAGCAGGGTTTCTTCCAGCGCATGAGAAAACGGACCATGTCCAACATCATGAAGAAGGATCGCCACCTGCGCGGCTTCAGCTTCTTCATCGGTGATTTCAATTCCTTTTCCCCGCAGGATGTCCAGGGCCTGACTCATCAGATGAACGGCACCCAACGCATGATGAAACCGCGTATGAATGGCACCCGGATACACCAGTTCGGCCAGTCCCAGCTGTCGGATGTGACGCATCCGCTGAAGGAACGGATGCTCGATAAGCCGAAAGATCAATTCACTCTTCAGCGGAATAAATCCGTAGACGGGATCGTTTATGATTTTGTTTTTGTTCACAGGAAGCTGCGGACGACTCACCGTTTCCGCCTTTATGATTACCTTGTAGAAAATCCGTGCATGCAAAGATATTCGATTTTGTGGGCTGACGACGAGATTGATTTGCTGAAGCCCCATATCCTCTTTCTGCAGCAGCGGGGCTATGACATAACGCCCGTAAACAACGGTGCAGAAGCCGTAGAACTGAGTGAGTCAAGGAACTTTGATGTGGTGTTTTTGGACGAGCACATGCCGGGGATGTCGGGTCTCGAGGCCCTTACCCACATCAAGACGGCGAAGCCAAATGTTCCCGTGGTCATGATCACCAAGAATGAGGAGGAACAGATCATGGAAGAAGCCATCGGGTCCCGCATCGATGATTACCTGATCAAGCCGCTTAACCCCAGTCAGATCCTGTTGTCCGTCAAGAAAATTCTTGACAAAAAAACGCTGGTAAGTGAGAAGACCACTTCCGGGTATCAGCAAGAGTTCCAGCGGATCAGTATGGCATTCCTGGACGATCTTAGCCATGAAGCGTGGGCTGACCTGTATAAGAAACTGGTTTACTGGGAACTTGAGATGGGCCAGGCCGACCCGAGCATGATGGAAGTGCTGGAGTCACAGAAGGTGGAAGCCAACCTCAATTTTTGCCGGTTTATTAAGAAGAACTATGAAAGCTGGCTGAATGATCCAAACAGCAAGAAGCCCCTCTTATCGCATCAGCTGCTCAAGAAGAAAGTGTTCCCCGAGGTCAACAAGACCAGGCCTGCCTTTCTTATTGTAATTGATAACCTCCGCTACGATCAATGGAAAGCGATTGAGCCGGAACTCCTCGATTATTTCACGGTCGACAAGGAAGAAACATACTATTCCATTCTGCCCACGACGACTGCCTACGCCCGAAATGCCATTTTCTCGGGGTTGCTGCCCTCGGAAATGGCAAAGACCTATCCTGACTTGTGGGTAGGTGAGGATACGGAAGACGGCAAGAACAATTTTGAAGATGAGTTCCTGGCCAGGCAGGTGAAACGGAATAACCTCAGCTTCAAATTTTCTTATCATAAAATCAAGCGCCTGGAAGAGGGCCGGGACCTGGCTGATTCGGTCAGCAACTTGTTCAGCAATGACCTGAATGTGATCGTCTACAATTTCGTGGACATGCTGTCGCACGCCCGAACCGACATGGCCATGATACGTGAGCTGGCGCCGGATGAAGCCGCGTACCGGTCCATAACCAAGTCCTGGTTCATTCATTCACCCCTTCATGAGATACTTCGTAAGATCTCGGAGCAGAAAGCGCGTGTCGTGATTACCACCGATCATGGCACGATCCGCGTGAAACGACCCTTCAAAATCGTTGGCGACCGGAATGTGAACACCAACCTTCGTTACAAGCAGGGGAAGAACCTGGGGTATGAAGGTGATAAGGTCATGGTCGCTGCGCGGCCGGAGCGTTTCTTCCTGCCCAAGGGCAATGTTTCAACCACGTTTGTGTTTGCCGTCGAAGACCAGTTCTTTGCGTACCCCAATAACTACAACTATTACGTCAGTATGTACAAGGACACATTTCAGCACGGCGGGGTAAGCCTGGAAGAGATGATCATTCCGCTTATTTTCTTATCTTCGAAAAATGCCTGAAGATTCGAGATGGACCTCCCTGGGGTCAAACGTCTCCCGGGCCGGATTGGAACAAGTGGCTAACCAATTATTGAAGCACGCAGCGCAGCGAAGGATCTGGCTTTTTTACGGGGACATGGGTTCGGGTAAAACCACATTAATCAAGACGATTGCGCGGCACCTTGGGGTGAACGAGACGATGAGCAGCCCTACGTTCTCGCTGGTCAATGAATATACCACCGATCAGGGTAGGGCAATCTATCACATTGACTTGTACCGGCTGAAAAATGAGGAAGAGTTGGCAGACATCGGCCTGGAAGAGTACATGGATTCCGGCGCTTATTGCTTCATCGAATGGCCGGATAAGCTGGGACGGCTTGCACCCGCCGGAAGTATGCAGGTCAGCATTTCATATACCGACGCGGATCACCGTGCAATAGCCTATCATATAGCATGACAGCCAAGACACGATCAGGATTTGAATCACTCGCCCAGGCGAGCTTGTCGCCTCAGGAGCAATTACTGAAAGTGAAAACGGATCATCGGTCATTTCTCATCGGCCTGCCACGGGAGATCTCATTGCAGGAGAATCGGATATGTCTCACACCGGATGCGATCGCGCTCCTGGTGAGCCACGGTCATGAAATCTGGGTCGAAACGAAAGCCGGAATTGGGTCTAAGTTCACGGATAAGCAGTACAGCGAGGCAGGCGCCAAGATTGTCTATTCTCCGCAGGAAGTATATAAGGCAGATATTATACTGAAAATCGAACCGCCGACGCTGGCGGAGATGGAGTTCTTCAAACCGGGCCAGATTCTAATCAGTGCACTGCAACTCGGGCACCTGGAAAAAAACTTTATCGATGCGCTCCTCCAGAAGCGCGTTACCTCACTTGCCTGGGAATTCATCGAGGACAAAGTGGGTGGGATGCCCATTATCAGAAGCATGAGTGAAATAGCGGGAAGCACGGTCATGCTGATCGCGGCCGAGTACCTGAGTTCAATCCACGATGGAAAGGGAATTATTCTTGGCGGGATTACCGGCGTGCCACCGACCAAAGTGGTGATCATCGGTGCTGGAACCGTTGCCGAGTACGCCGCCCGTGCCGCGCTGAGCCTCGGAGCTGAAATTCAGGTATTCGATAATCACCTGTACAAATTGCGCCGCATCAAGCACACACTGGGTCATCAGTTCTATACCTCCACGATCGACACCATCACCTTGGGTGACTCCCTGATGACGGCCGACGTTGTCATTGGCGCCTTGCGTGCAGAAAAGGGGAAGGCCCGTCACGTTGTCTCTGAAGAAATGGTCAGTCGCATGAAACCCAATTCCTTGATCATTGACCTGAGCATTGACCAGGGCGGAAGCATTGCTACCTCTGAGATTACTACCCATTCAAAGCCGGTTTTCCGGAAATACGACGTGATCCACTACTGCGTTCCGAATGTGGCCTCGCGCGTGGCCCATACGGCCACCACGGCACTCAGCAACATTTTTACCCCAACCATATTGCGTGCCGCCGAGGAAGGTGGCGTTGAACAAATGATCTTCACCCACAAGTGGTTCATGAAAGGGGTTTATACGTATAAGGGGGGATTAACCAACGAGACCGTCGCCCGTAGATTTGGTATCAAATTCAAGAACATTGAGCTTTTGATGGCCGCCCGCATCTAATTCGGATTTTGACCGTATACTTGCCAGTGGAAAACCGTTGAACGCACTATGAATAGAATATTCTTCCTTGTGCTGGCTGTTCTGCTCACGGGTAGTGCGCTTGCCCAAGACCAAAATTACCTGCACAACCGAACCATTATGGATCGGGTTCCCACTACAGGCCAGGTGGGCAACGTGGTTATGCTTGGCTCCATGTCCAGCTCTCCGACCAACACGGTGGGCGATGTTTACCTCAACAAGGACTACCGCATCGCGACGTTTTGGCTCTATGAGGGAAATCAGGTCGCGCAGGGTTTTGCCGCCAAGCTCGATTTACAGCGAAATGAATTCGACATTTTTATGGGCAAGGGCAATATCAAGGCCTTGCCGGGAACCAAAGTACGGACCTTGATGTGGTCAGACAGCCTGACGAAGGTGCCCCAGTATTTTGTGAACGCCAAAGAGTTCAATAACAAGGAGGGCGTTCCGTATCTCGGGTTCTTCCAGATTCTCTCCGAAGGAAGTCTTGCCCTGTATAAACTCAATACGGTTACCTTCAAGCCGGCCGATCACAATCCAACCCATTATACCGGCAGCAAAGACAACCGGTTCATAAAGCACGCCGATCTGTTTTACGCAACCGGACAAACGGCATTGGAATTGCCCAACCGGAGAGGGATACTGAAACTCATGGAATCAAAAAAGGCCGAAGTAGATAAATTTTCCAAGACAAATGAACTGGATCTCTCCAATGAGCGCCACATCATCGCCCTTTTTGATTACTATAATTCAATTACTGCACCTACGAAGTAAGCCGGGCCAGGTTCTCTTCGAGCATCCGGATTTTTGATTCCGCATCGGCTTTCTTCTTCCGTTCCAGATCGATAACCTTTTCGGGTGCGCCAGCCATAAACTTCTCGTTGGTAAGTTTCTTTTCCACGGCCGCCAGGAAACCCTTGTGATACTCAATCTCCTTACGCAGATCGGCGACGGTTGATTCTGTATCAACCTTTCCGCTCAACGGAATAGCGCACTCCAACGTGCCGGCGAGAAAGGTTACCCC
>JAYRNL010000149.1:0-37708 GCA_041912235.1 Cyclobacteriaceae bacterium | reverse complement strand
TTGGCGCAAATGGTGCCGGAAAGTCAACCCTGATCAGGGTGCTGAGTGGGCAAATTCCTCCCACCGAAGGAAAGGTCTGTGTGGACGACCAGCCCATCCACACCCTGCCTTTACGCAATCTCGCGCGACGAAGGGCTGTGCTTTCCCAACACATTGAGATTCCATTTCCCCTGCGAGCCCGTGAGGTCGTGATGATGGGCCGTCACCCGCATTTTGTCGGACAACCCGGTCCTCACGATATCAAAGCCGTTGAAGAGGCCATGCAAATGTTTGATGTGACACCCTATGCCGACAGGCCCTACCAAACATTGAGTGGAGGTGAAAAGCAGCGTGTGAATTTTGCCCGTGTCCTTGCCCAGATCTGGTATGCGGGCACTGATTCAAGGATCCTGCTGCTCGACGAGCCCTTAACGTTCCTGGATGTTCACTTTCAGTTTCAGTTCATGCATCAGCTTAAGGACCTGCTGGTTCAAAAGGACCTTACGCTTATCGGCGTGGTCCATGACTTGAATCTCGCGGCGCGATTCGCTGACCACCTCGTCCTGCTTCACGAAGGGAAGGTGCTCTGTCAGGGGTCGCGCGAATTCGTGTTAACCAGGGAAAACATTAAAACTGCCTTTCAACTTGATCCACACATTCACGTTGAGCCGGAGCTTGGATTGATGTACCTCGTTTTTCACTGACCCAGCAGGAAGATATTTCTTAGCGACCCTTCACTTGAAATTCTAAATCACCCATGATGCTCAGCAACCTCGTACATCGTTTGCGTCAGTTCCGAACGATTCATCATTGGATCGGCATCGGGATCGTGCTCTTCATGATACTAAGCAGTCTGACCGGGTTGTTGTTGGGGTGGAAAAAGAATGTTGATCTGCTCCAACCTCCGACACTCAAAGGAGGATCAACTCGTGTAGCCGACTGGGTTTCCTACGATCTGGTTGTGCGCAACGCTGACCGAGCTCTCGATTCGGTACGACACGAGAAACTTGGCATTGAGCGTATCGATGCACGACCCGACAAGGGAATTATAAAAGTTGTTTACCTGAATTATTGGGAAGTGCAGATTGACGGGAAGACCGGAAAAGCGCTCTCCGTTGCCCCCAGGCACGCCGATTGGATTGAACACATCCATGACGGCTCAATCATCGGTGAGGGTTTCAAATTGTTCTATACCAACTACATCGGTTGGGGGCTTCTCGCTATGTCCATCACGGGCTTTTGGCTGTGGTATGGTCCGAGAAGAATTCGAAAGGCGAAAAGCCAGGGTGAAAAATGATCGTCTGATCAGTGGGCCTCAAGCCAGTTCTTGCCGATACCCACTTCCACTTCCATGGGAACGTCCATAAGGACAGCAGTCTTCATGAGTTCGGTGATCCTTGGCTTAACCACATCTTCTTCATCCTTGTGCAGGTCAAAAACCAATTCATCGTGCACCTGAAGGATCATTCGGGTCTTCAGTTTCTCCCGCTGAAGCCAATGGTGAATATTGATCATGGCGATTTTGATGATATCCGCCGCACTGCCCTGAATGGGCGCGTTGATGGCGTTTCGCTCGGCAAATCCCCGCGTCGTGATGTTGCGTGAATTTATATCGCGCAAGTAGCGGCGGCGGCCGAGAATAGTTTCCACGTATTCCTTTTCACGTGCATGGTTGATAGTGTCATCCATGTATCGCTTGATTCCCGGAAATTCCCGGAAATACGATTCAATAATTTCTGCTCCTTCGGTTTTGGAGATGCCCAGGTTCTGTGAAAGTCCAAAGGCAGTACTCCCGTAGAGAATGCCAAAGTTCACTTCTTTGGCCTTTCGGCGCATGTCCGGGGTGACTTTGTCAAGAGGCACGCGGAACACCCTGGCAGCGGTGGTGGCATGGATGTCGCGCTTGTTTCGGAAGGCCTCGATCATGGTGGCATCTTTGGCAAAGGACGCTGCAATACGCAACTCGATCTGCGAATAGTCGGCGGACATGAAGCGGAAGTTCTTGTCTCTCGGAACAAAGGCGCTCCTGATCTGACGGCCTTTCTCCGTCCGAATCGGAATATTCTGGAGGTTGGGATTGTTCGAGCTCAAACGGCCGGTGGCGGCAACCGCTTGGCGGAAATCGGAATGAATTCGTCCGTCAAAGCCACTCATCATACGGGGCAAGGCGTCTACATAAGTGGATCTTAACTTCTCATTTTCCCGATACTCCAAAATCTTCTTGGCTATGGTGTGTTGGGGTGCAAGTTTCAAGAGTACGTCTTCACCCGTCGCATACTGCCCCGTCTTGGTCTTCTTTGCTTTGTCGAGCAACTTCAGCCGGTCAAACAGTATTTCGCCCAGCTGCTTCGGGCTTCCGATGTTGAACTCCATTCCCGCGAGCTGGTAAATCTCCTTCTGAACCTTCTCGCTGTCCTTCCGAAGTGCTTCCGACATCCACTTCAGCGTTTCCTCATCTACGCTTACACCTTCAAACTCCATTGACGCGAGCACGTCTACCAAAGGCATTTCGATGTCACGGGAGAGCAAGGAGTGCCTTCTGGACTCCAATTCCTTTTGTAGCTTGGGGCGAAGTTGCAGCGCGACATCCACTTGTTCCATTGCTGTTTCCCGCGCGTCTTTGTCGCCCGAGAGCTGAACGCCAAGATATTGGTTAGCTATAATGCCCAGGTCATGCGAGGCCTCCGGCTCGATCAGATAATGCGCAAGCATGGTGTCAAACACAGGGCCCTGGAGCAGAATCCCTATTTTTTTCAGGGCCAGGATGGAAGCTTTGATGTTGTGTCCTACTTTGATGATTCGCTCATTGGCAAGCAAGGATGCAAAGTCTTTGATTTGAGCGACCTCGGCAAAATGGGATTCGCCTACAACGGCCGCGAAAGCTATTCCCGTTACCTGGAAATCAAAATGCTCCGCTTCATCCGTCAGTACTTCCAGGGCAATTTCACGGCAGTCCTTCCACTTATCGATCAGGGAATTTTTTTCCTCCTTACTGATAGCGCTGCGTTTACCTGTTACGGCTTTCTTCTCAGCGGCCTCTGCCGGTGCGCCGAACATGGTCAACTGAGATCCCTGAGGTGAAGAAGGCGCGGCATCTCCTGTTGGCGCACCACTTCCGACGGATTGAAATGCCCGGGCCATCATGGTTTTAAACTCCATCTCCTCAAAGATTGGAGTCAGTATTTCCCTATTTGGTCCTCTGTACGTCAGTTTTTCGGCATCATACTCCACTGGAACATCCGTCTTGATGGTCGCAAGTTTCTTGCTCAGTAAGGCCTGCTCACCATACTGTTCAACCCTCTCTTTCAGTTTCCCTTTCAGCTCTCCGGCATGAGCCACCACATTTTCAACGGTTCCATATTGTTTGATCAGTTCTGCAGCCGTCTTGGGTCCAACACCGGGAATTCCCGGAATATTGTCGGACGTGTCGCCCTGGAGACCCAACATGTCAATCACCTGACTAACCTCTTTGATATCCCACTTCTCACAGACTTCCTTGGGGCCAAGAATGTCAACTGAATTACCCATGTAGGCGGGCTTGTACAGCTTGATGTGTTCGTCGACAATTTGACCAAAGTCCTTATCGGGTGTCATCATGAACACCTCAAAGCCATCCGCGGCGGCTTTCCGGGCAATCGTTCCGATAATATCATCCGCCTCGTACCCGTCCATCTCCAGTATGGGAATATTAAACCCTCGGATGACGTCTTTGATGATCGGCAGACCATAGCGAATGTCTTCCGGCATTTCCTGTCGGGTGCCTTTATATTCTTCAAAAATCTCGTCGCGGAAAGTGGCCGCCGCTGTGTCAAACGCTACGGCTATGTGGGTGGGCTTTTGCTTCTGCAATACCTCCAGCAGGGTGTTGGTAAAGCCAAAAACCACCGAAGTGTTCATGCCCTTGGAGTTTATCCTTGGGTTCTTTGTGAAGGCAAAGTGCGCCCGATAGATCAATGCATAGGCATCGAGTAGGAAAAGTCTTGGCCTGGCCGCGCTCATGGGGCGAAGATAGGAATAACCGGATTGCATGGGTCTGCATTATTCGATAACATTATCTTCATATCGCCAAACCCAAAATCTTCATGAACAATCCGCTGGAGTACTTCTTGCATTGGGAAAAAACATGTCCTTCCGACATCATTTTTCGACAAGCCAAAGGCAGCGGATGGCTGACGTGGACCTTTGAACAAGCCGGAGACGAAATCAGACGAATTGCCAGCTTTCTTCACTCCCTTCAACTACCTCCCCACAGCAACATTGCCATCCTTTCCAAGAACTGTCCGCACTGGGTTATGGCCGACCTCGCCATCATGATGTCGGGACATGTGTCCGTACCGCTTTATCCTACTCTCCCGGACGAGTCCATTCATGAGATACTGACACACAGCGGGTGCAGGGCCATTTTCGTTGGCAAGCTGGATCACTTCGTCTCGCAAAAGGGCGGAATAACCTCTATTCCCCTGATCAGCGTTGAGGCTTACGGAATTCATGAGTCCATCACATGGGAGGGCATCGTGAAGAACCAGCCACCGCTTCAGTCGATACCTGTATTGAATCCCGACGACCTCATGACCATCGTCTACACCTCAGGCACAACGGGAAAGCCCAAAGGCGTAATGCATGCGTACAGATCCTTTCATGCGACACTTACGGCGGCGCGGGAAGCCATCCCGTTTCCGGAGCGCGCCCGGCTTTTCTCCTACTTACCGATGAGCCATATTGCCGAGCGCATTGGCATTGAAACCATGGGGTTGATGCTCGGCGCTCAGTTTTCATTCGCCGAGTCACTCGACACCTTCCCAAAGAATCTTGAGGACACAAAGCCCGACTATTTTTTTGCGGTACCCCGCATTTGGTCCAAGTTCCAGGAAAAGATATTGGAGAAAATCCCGGAACCACGATTCAGTCGGCTGATCGGTCTGCCGCTTGTGGGGTCCATACTGAAAAGGGTGCTTAAGAAAAAGTTGGGGCTGTCCCGGGCAAAACTATTCTTCTCCGGCGCGGCACCGCTGAGCAAAAGTCAATTGGAGTGGTGGCACAAACTCGGCGTAACCATTTTTGAGGTCTATGGCATGACCGAAGATTGCGTGTATGCTCATTTCAATTCTCCGAATGCATATAAGTTTGGCACTGTGGGAAAGCCGCTGCCCGGCTTGAAACGCAAGATTGAAGCTAACGATGAGATCTGTGTGAAATCGGATTATCTCATGAAAGGTTATTTCAAGGAACCCGAACTGACCCGTGAAATGTTTGACCCTGAGGGATACCTCAAGACCGGTGATACCGGAACGATCGACGCCGACGGCTTTTTGACCATCGTTGGCCGGGTGAAGGATCAATTCAAAACCGATAAAGGCAAATACATTTCCCCGGCACCCATTGAGATGCGGTTACTGGAGAACAAGGACGTAGCACAGGTATGTGTCGTGGGCATGGGAATTCCACAACCCATCATGCTCACAGTTCTTACCGAGGCTGCACGGCTGAAGTCACGCGAAGAAATTGTCTCCAGTCTTTGCGCGACCATGGATGCCGTGAATGCCCACCTGGAATCCTATGAGAAATTGGAAACCGCCGTAATCATGAAAAACGAGTGGACCCAGGAGAATGGATTGCTTACACCCACCCTCAAGCTAAAGCGAAATGCGCTTGAGAAGATTTATGTCCCCCGTTACCCGGGCTGGTATCATGAAAAAGGCCGGGTAGTCTGGGAATAAACTCACTTAATTTTAGCCTTTAGAAAATCAGTGGTTGCTTTGAAGGCATCCTTGTAGGCGGCTTCGTTGAAGGCGCCCAACGGGTTGCTCGGGTTGGCGAAGCCGTGGTTGGCATCATAGGTACGGATGCTCAGTTTCTTTCCGGCCGCCTTCATGTTGGCCTCAAACTTCTCCATCACCGACTTGTTGATCCATTGATCCTGGCTGCCCCAAATATTGAGAACTTCACAATTGAGGGTCTTTAGCAGATTGACATCCTCTACGGGCATACCGTAATACATGACACAGGCGGCAGCTTGCTTCCCTGCCAGAAGTGATGCCAGCAACGATTCACCTCCGCCAAAGCACCAGCCAACGGTACCAATTTTGGCTCCCGGACCAGCGAAGGCGATGGCACCTCGTATAATTTGATCGCCTCGCTCCTGCTTGAATTCCGACATGTATTTTCCGGCCGTCTCTCTATCCGCGGCCACTTTTCCATCGTACATATCGACAGCCAGGACGTTTATATCGCCGATGGCATTGTAAAAGTCTTCGCTCTCGCGCTTCACGTTGTCATTCACGCCCCACCATTCCTGAAATACCAGCAGCCAGCGGTTGGATGATTTGGCCGCCTTGAGAAAATACGCATTGGCTTCCGAACCATCGGGGCACTTCAGCTTTATCATTTCTCCGCCAGCCTCACTGATGTGTTCATACTCACGTGGCCAAGGATGTTCAGCATTGAATGCATCATACTGGACAAAGGCCGCAAACTTCTTCGTGGACGCCGTGTGGCATACCGTCACCGTTTCACCTTGGGCAAATGCGCCTGCTGCTATAGTAAGAGCAAGATAAAGGAGAGCGAGTCGCTTCATGATTTATCGGGTTGGTTGGTAAATAACAGAGACAAGGTTAGTTCGTAGATTGGAAGTAAAATCAAAGATATGAAAAAGAGTTTCGTCTGTGGAATGGCCGTGTCCTTATGGCTGCTCGCGCCAGGGGTTATAAAGGCTCAATCGGTCTCATCTCCTACAATCGAAATGGAACCTTTCCTTGACCTGTCTTTCACGCAGGCTGAACGCGATTCCCTTTTCAAGAACCTGAAGGAGTATCAGGCCCAGGTTGTAGCGCTGCACGGTTATCCAATACCCAATCAGCTCGGAATGTCCCTGCTTTTTAATCCTTTCCCAAGAGGCTTCACGCCTGAAACCCGTCAAAACCCAATCGATTGGGCTTTACCCTCCAACGTACAAATTCCTTCCAATCCTGCGGACATCGCTTTCCTGCCCGTACACAAGCTGGCCGCACTGATCAAGGCCCGGAAGATTTCATCCATGCAACTGACACGGCTTTGTCTGGATAGACTCAAGAAATATTCCAATACACTGCAGTGCACCATTACGCTATTGGAGGAGACGGCGCTCGTCAGCGCGAAACGAGCTGACGATGAACTCGCCAAAGGCAAATATCGCGGACCACTTCATGGAATTCCTTTTGGCATCAAGGATTTGCTTGCCGTACACGGCACCAAGACCACCTGGGGAGCTGCTCCCTACAAGGATCAAGTGATCGCTGAAACTGCAACCGTGGTGAGAAAATTGCAGGACGCCGGTGCAGTGCTTGTGGTAAAGCTATCTCTCGGGGCCCTGGCCTATGGTGACATTTGGTACGATGGTGTCACCAAGAATCCATGGGATCTGAAACAAGGATCCAGCGGTTCCTCAGCAGGGTCTGCGGCAGCGACAGCTGCGGGGCTCGTGCCGTTTGCCCTCGGCACAGAAACGCTGGGCTCTATCGTTTCTCCCTCAACACGATGCGGCACAACCGGGTTGCGGCCATCCTATGGGAGAGTCAGCCGACAGGGTGCGATGGCGTTAAGCTGGAGCATGGATAAAATCGGGCCCATTTGCCGAAGCGCACTGGATTGTGCTATGGTGCTGAACGCCATCCGCGGCAGTGATGGAATCGATCCCAGTGTACACGATGCGCCGTTTAATTATTCAAGGAGTGCGGATGTCCGAAAGCTTCGTGTCGCATACTTTCAGAAGGCGTTTGAGGAGAACTATCCAACCCGTGACAACGATCTAAAAGCGCTTGATGTTCTTCGTTCACTGGGGGTGGAATTGAAACCCATTGATCTTACCCCCTCAATTCCGGTTTCCAGCCTGAGGCTGATGCTCAATGCGGAGGCAGCAGCAGCATTTGATGAGCTCACCCGTTCAAATCGGGACAGTTTGATGACCGATCAGCGGCGGAGTGCCTGGCCCAATATTTTTCGCGCTTCGCGATTCATCTCTGCTGTCGATTACATCAACGCCTCACGCCTGCGGGCACAGCTGATCAATGAATTCTTCGAAAAGACAAAGGGATTCGACGTCATTGTGGCGCCCAGCTTTGGAGGTGGTCAATTACTCCTCACCAACCTGACTGGAACGCCATGCCTCGTCCTGCCAAATGGATTTAACAAACAAGGCACACCCACCAGTATCTCATTTTTAGGGCGGCTGGATGGAGAAGCCGCTCTCGTCATTCTGGGCCAGGCCTATCAGGATGCGACCGGATGGGACGAGCAGGTGCCGCCACTTTTCAAGTGAACTATTTCGATACGCGCGACAGGCCGTCTTTGGCTTCCTGAAGTTTCGCATCCAACTTCAGGGCTGTCTCATACTTCACGCGGGCGTCAGCCTTCCGGCCAATTTTCTCATAGATCTGGGCAAGGCGCATATTGGCCCCCGCCAGTGAGGGTTCATTTTGTCTGGGTGTGTAGCCCAGGTACTTCAGCATCCATTGCTCTCCCTCCTCCAATCGAAGTCCTGACACCGCGCTTGTCTTTCCCAGCTGATAAATTGCGAGCATGTCCTCCGGATTCCTGGATAGCTCAGCACTGAATAAAGCAAAGGACTTGTCAAACATCTTTTCATTCAAATAGAAATTACCAAGGACCGGGGTGAGCCGCGGCTCCAGCTTCACCATGTCCAGGTACTCCTTCTCGGCTCCGTTCAGATTCTTTTCCTTCACCAGTAAGTTGCCCATCGAACGGTGACCTTGCACCGGGTTGATCGTTCCAATTTGCCTGGCCATTTCCTTTGCTTTCTCCATACTCCCACCCATAATTCCGGGGGCCTGGGTGTAGAAGGAAATCAGTGAAAGCCGCGCATTGATGTTTTTTGCATCCAGCGCAATTGCTTTTTCCCAGGCGGATTTCATTTTTGGGGCCAGCATCCCCTGCCGGATGACGTTAGCATCCTGGGCGATGGTTCCATAGGTATCACCCAACCAGGTATAGTACTCCGCCACCTGGCCTTGCTTTGCTTCGGTTGCCTCTTCGAAATGTTCGGCTGCATCATCAAATCTCTTCTGATCAAAAGCGATTCTACCCAGGTAGAACTGTGCCATAGCGTAGCCGGGATCATCGTCGTCAACTTCATTCAGCACGCGGGAGGCCTCCTCATAGTTTTTCTTCTCAAACATCGCTTTGCCCTTGTCCACGGGTGACTGAGCCATCACCGCAAACGGCAAAAAGCAAAGGAATAGAAGGGTTCTTCTCATGACCTTACAGATTTGACTGTATTAAGACTGTGTTCGATCGTCAAAAGTTGCACCAGACTGGTGCGTTATCCGCTCCCAGGAAGACAGGAAGGCGAGCTCGTCCCGAATGAAGTCCCTAACACCCAAAGGTCCGGAGTGCCTGAGCCAAACATCCCGCCATGCCGACCAACCGTCACCTGGAAATTGAAATGGGTAACAAGTCGAGGACCTGAACCTCATTGCGCTGCAGATCAGGGGTTGTTAACGGACAACATAACTTGTCATACTACGGCTCGTTCATTAGAAAGACAATTTCGGAAAATCTTCATCATGGGCATAATCCCGTTTTTCGTACATTCAACTCATCATCTTCTCAGTTCATGAAACGTATGCTTGGCTTGCTGTGGTTGGCGCTGCTTTACGCCCGGGTATCCGATGCGCAGGTGATTGGAACTCAGTTCCCACAAATGGTTGCCGAAACCGTTGAAGACAAAAAGGTCACCTTGCCGGATGATGTGACCGGAAAATTTACGCTGCTGGGTCTCGCTTATTCCAAAAAATCGGAGGACGAGTTGCGAACCTGGTTTAATCCCATTTTCTCCAAGTTCGTTCAGAAACCGGAAGGACTTCTGGCCGGCATGGGCTATGATGTCAATGTCTACTTTGTTCCTATGTTCACGGGCATCAATGCCGCGGCCCAGGGAACCGCCAAGCGCAAAGCGATGAAGAACCTTGACCCCCAGCTATTCCCGTATATTCTTTTTTATAAGGGCGAATTGAAGGCCTACAAGGAGGCGCTTGATTTTGAACGCAGGGATATCCCTTACTTTTTTGTCCTCAACAAAGAAGGCAAAATAGTGTATGCGACATCAGGAGCCTTTAGCGACAGCAAGCTCGATGCGATCGAAGACGTGATCGAATAGTACCACAAGATGGATATTCTCACCCTCCTTGCCATTTCCTCCGCCCCCGGTGCGTGTGTCATTTTGTATGTCTATCTCAAGGACAAGCACGAGAAAGAGCCTATCGGGCTGTTATTGAAGAGCTTTGCCTTTGGCGCCATAGCTGTCCTGGTAACCTTGATGATCAGCTTTCCTCTCGAAATGTTTGTGCCCACGGATGAAGAAAATCTATCGCAACAGGCCATTCACGCATTCATCCTTGTCGCCCTCGTTGAGGAGTTTAGCAAGTTTTTATTCGTTCGCGGCATACTCTACAACGATGATCACTTCAACGAGCCCTTTGATGGTATCGTATACTCGGTAACGGTGAGTATGGGGTTTGCCACGGTGGAGAACATTCTTTATGTGAGTGAGGGCGGCTATTCCACGGCGCTCATGCGGATGTTTACCGCGGTGCCTGCCCATGCCACGTTTGCCGTGCTGATGGGGTATTTTATCGGGCGTGCCAAATTTGAGAATACACGCGTGCCGCTGTCGCTGGCAGGCCTCCTTGCTGCCACGGTCTTCCACGGTGCTTATGACTACTTCTGGTTTATCTCATTTGTACCGGGAATCTGGTCCGGGGCTATCGCATCACTGGTAATCGGGGTATGGTTATCCCGGAAGGCCATGCGTGCGCACCAGGATGCCTCGCCTTTTCGCAACCCCATGGTTCCGCCAAACACATCTGATTCGGGGGAAACAAAAAACCCCGGCGAAAACAGCCAGGGCTTTTCTTAACCTGTAAAATACAACGGAATCTATTTGCTCGGTGTGGCCGGTGCAGGTGTCACGCCAAGCTTCTTCAGTACAAGCGCAGAAATATCATATTTGTCATCACCATACAACAGGATGTCGATGCTCCCCTGGATTTGAGGATTGATGATAAAGGTGAAACCATTTTCCTTGGCAACCTCTTCGATCGCAGCACCGATCTTACTGTTGATGGGGCCCATGAGGTCCGCCTCTTTCTTTTGCAGTGATGTTTGAGCGTCCTGCTGGAATTTCTGGATATTCTCCTGGAGCTGGGTTAACTCAGTCTCCTTATCGCGACGTACGGCGTCCAGCATCGTGGCCGCCCCTTGCTGGTAGGCCCTTAGTTTGGTCTCATACTCTGCATACTTGGCCTTGGCCTGGGCCTGCAGTTGGTCACCGTGGGTTTTCATTTCATTTTCGATTTGCTTGTACTGCGGCATCTGGCTGAATATGTACGCCGGGTCAGCATAACCGATTTTCTGATTGTGGGTAGCCTGCGCAAAGGTGGCGGCAGACACGAACATCAGGATGACAATCAATAACGTTCTCATTGTTCTGTGTTTATTTGATTTTATCGTTTGGGTCTCCTAATCCTAATTCTTCCAGTACAAAATCGGTGTAATCATGTCGTGGGTCGGTGTAGATCATGACCAGCTCGCCGGATTTGTCAAATACGATGGCCAACCGGTTCTGCTTGGCCACTTTTTCGACGGCTTCCCAGACTTTATCCTGCAAAGGTTTAATCAATTCCTGTTTTTTCAAAAAAAATAGTCCTCCAAATCCAAACACCTTGCGCTGGTATTCCTTCAACTCCACTTCCTTCTTTTGAATCAGGCTCAGGCGTTCCGCTTTCATTTCCTCGGTCAAAAGCACTTCTTCGGCTTTGAGAGAGACATACGACATTTCAACTGCCCGCTGCATGTCTTCAACTTCCTTCTGCCAACCGGCCGAGAGTTGCTCAATCTCGCTCTGAGCCTTAAGGTACTCCGGCATCTTGCCCAGGATGAAGTTGGTATCGATGTAGCCGAACTTCTGAGCCTCGGCAAAATTCAGGCCGAAGAACAGCATAGCCACCAAAATGCCCCCTGTTCTCATGTTTTAGCGGATTTGTTGCCCAATCGTAAAGTGGAACTGGGATCCGGATATCTGGGATGCCCCAGGCAACCTGTCAAATCCATAGGCCCAGTTCAGGCCGATCAGTCCAAAGGCAGGCATAAAGATCCGTGCGCCAAAACCGGCTGACCGGTATGACTTAAACGGATTGAAGTCATAAAAATTATTCCAGTTATTGCCAGCCTCACCAAACACGAACGTATAAATGGTCGCCGCCTGGCTGGTGCTGATCGGGTAGCGCAATTCCATGACGAATTTATCGTACACAATTCCTCCCTCAATTTCATTCGACCGGTTGCCTGTGGTGCGCAGGTAGTAGAGTGGCGGTGTCACGGCATTGTCAAGGTAGCCGCGAAGGCCCACAATCTCCTGGCCTAACACAAACGAGTTGAACCCGCCCGCCAGACCTGCGCCTCCCATGTAGATACGTTCAAAAGGTCCGGGTGTGAGATCCTTCTTGTAGGTGCCGAGGAATCCCATGTGCGCCCTGGCCTCCAACACCAGGCTGCGCCCTGTGGGTTTGCTGCTGCCAATTAGTTTCAGATAAAACTTCGTATCGATCATCCACTTTACCAGCTCAAGCCATTTGTACCGGTTGTTGATATCCTTATAGTACTCATCGCTTCGGAACATGGAATACGGCGGCGTAAGGGACACACCCAGCGAAAGAGATGATCCACTGGTTGGGAACATCGGGTTGTCAATACTGTTTCGGGCAAGCGTTGTGTTAAATAAGACGCTGTTCGTTTGTCCAATGGCCGGCAAGGATGCCGTGCCGGTGAGGTAGTTCTTGTAGTCGTAAACCTGGAAGGTGAGGGAATTGGTCAGCGTAAAGTAGTTGTCTGGCCACTCCAGCCGGCGTCCCAGTGAAAACGTTATGCTGCTGGTTTTGAGAGACACCTCTTCCGAAGTTGATGTGGAATAGGCAGCGGTTGGATTGGACTTGGAATGTGCGACGCTCACGGTGAACGAGTTCGGTTTGCGTCCGCCAAGCCAGGGTTCTGTAAACGAAACACTATAGCTTTGGTAGGCGGCTCCATTGGCCTGAACCTGCAACGACAGGCGCTGGCCATCACCGACCGGCAATGGTCTCCACTTGTCGAAGTGCGGGACGTTTCGCATCGAAAAGTTGTTGAACGTCAATCCCACCGTACCCACGAAACCATAGTATCCTCCCCAACCGCCCGACAATTGAATCTGGTCGTTGGATTGCTCTTCAAGCTTCCACTCAATATCCACTGTGCTGTTGGCCGGATTGGGTTTTACTTCCGGTTCAATCTTCTGCGGGTTGAAATACCCCATGGACGACAGCATCTGTTGCGTTCGGATAATGTCCGAACGCCTGAACTTTTGCCCCGGCACGGTTGAGAGTTCTCTTCGGATAACGTGATCGCTGGTACGCTCATTCCCGCTGATCGTCACCTGGTCAAGGGTAGCCTGGTCCCCTTCAAAGATTCTCATTTCAAGGTCAATTGAATCGCCCACAATGGCCACTTCCACCGGCGTGACGCGGAAAAACAAATATCCATCGTCCATATAGAGACCACTGATATCGGTGCCTTTTGGGTTAAACGTGGTCTTCTTTTGAATCAACTCGTTGTTGTAGACATCTCCCTTCTTGATGTCCAGAATCTTGTCCAGGGTTGCCGAGGAATGAAGGTAATTGCCTGTCCAAAAGATGTTTCGGAAATAATATTTCCTTCCCTCGTAGATGCGGAAGTTGATGTCAATGGTGTTTTCCCCGTGGCGGTAGACACTGTCTGAGAGGATTTCCGCATCCCTGTAGCCTTGTGAGTTATAGTATTCAATCAGCTTCTCCTTATCATCATCGAAATCGGCTTTAATGAATTTGGATCCATTGAAGACATTCAACTTGATGTGCTTGTTGATAAATTCCTTAGTCTCACGCCCGGTAATTTTGTGACTGGAGTCCAGCGCAGCCTTATACGCTTTGGGGCGCGTGCTAAACACGGCGCTTAGAAATTCCCGATGAAGGGTAACACGGGCATGCTCGTGGGTCTTCTTCAGTTTCTTTTTAAGTGTGGATCCCGATACCTCCTTGTTGCCAACAAACGTAATTTCATTGATCTTCACTTTACCCTTCATATCCACCGCGATCCGCAAACGAACGCCGCCGCGATTGAGCGTGTCCGTTTCCTGGACCACCTTCACCTCCGCATTCAGAAATCCCTTTTTCGCGAAGTATCGCTTCACGGATAGTTCCGCATTTCGGACCATCGCATCATTCACTATTTTGCCTTTGATCAACTTAATATCTTCCCGAAGTGATGATTGCTTCCCTTTGGGTACTCCGGTGAAATAGAAATCCGTGAGCCTCGGCCGCTCAACCAGTGCGATCACCAGGTATACATTCTGTCCTTCAATCCGGTCCACACTAATGGTTACATCGCCCACCAACCCATGTTTCCACAGTTTGCGAATGGCCGTTGCCACATTATCACCCGGGATTTTGATCTTATCTCCGATCTTGAGGCCCGTCAGCGAACTCATCGCATTCTTGTCCAACACATTTACACCGGTGATCTCAATTCCAGCGATGTAATACTCATTTGGACTCGCACTGTTTAAGGGAGATTCAGAAGTGGTCGTTGTGGATGAGGGTGGAGCCGCCTGGCCGCGATTCCTCCGATACTGCCCGTAGGATGAGAAGACGGTGGCCATCACCAGCGTCCATACAAACAAACTTCTCATGCCTCCGCGTTCGGTTCTAATACTTTGCCAAATCTTCGCTCCCGGTGCTGGTAGGAATAAATCGCTTCATAGAGATCTTCCTTGCGAAAATCCGGCCAAAGGGTTTTGGTGATATATAATTCCGTGTAAGCTATTTGCCATAATAGGAAATTGCTCACCCGAAGTTCGCCGCTGGTCCTGATCAACAACTCGGGATCGGGAATCCCCGCGGTTTCTAAATGCGCAGCCAGCGCCTGTTCGTCAATGTTCTCCGGGTGAATCTTACCCGACTTTACTTCTTCCGCCAGTCTTCTCGCTGCCTGGGTTATTTCCCACCGGCCACTGTAATTCAATGCGAGCATGACCCGAAGCCCGCTGTTGTTTCGGGTTGCATCCTTGGCTTCCTGCAGGTTACGTTGGCACACGGGAGGCAAGTGAGAAAGATCGCCAATGGTCGTCAACTTCACCTGGTTCTCCATGAGGTGGCTAAGTTCCCTGTTCAACGTATTTACCAGTAATTCCATTAAGCCCTCAACTTCTTCTTTTGGCCTTCCCCAATTCTCCGTACTGAAGGCATAAAGCGTCAGGTACTTGATCCCCAACTCGCCACACGCTTCGGTAACGTCTGTAACCGCCTGAATCGCATTTCGATGACCAAAAATCCTTGCCGCCCCCTTCTTCTTGGCCCATCGGCCATTTCCATCCATGATCACCGCGATATGGTTGGGCAGGTTAGAAAAGTCAATTTGATCCTTAAAACTGGCCACAGGACCGCAAAAGTAGCCTATTTCCGACATTTACACACTATGACCGTGGCCTGCCCAGGTCGGTAATTGAGGATGACGAAACTGATGAAAAAGTTGTCCCAAAAATCCCCTATCGGTAGGGATTGGTAGGGCATGGGATATCGTAAAATGTCCTGGTCAAGGTCAATCCAAGAAAAAAGTAATTGTCATAATCATTCCCATTTCCGTACTGATAGTTTTTGTACGCCTTATCGCCGTCGGAGACATTGTCGAGGTAATCAAAAAAAGTCTTCCGGATACCAAATTCCAGGGCGATGTAGTACTTGGGGTTGACCACATACTTCATCCCGCCACCGAATGGGATGGATACCTGGACGGTGCTGTACTGAGACGCTTTGTTAGTAACCCCTGACATATTGAACAGGGCCATTCCTGCAAACAAATAAGGTGTAAACCGCAACCTCCTGATATCATCGCGCCAATTAAGAAAATGGTACTCATATACTCCCGAAAGCTCACTCAGGAAAATGTCGAACGAAGCATTTCTCTTTTGAGCGAAGGCGTCGATGGGGTTGCTGGCATCGCTTGCACTCAATTTTCCTGCCGTGAAACTGGCCCGAAAGCTGATCACTTTGCTGATGTTGTTCCGATAGAATATGGTGGCGGCGGGCTGGGAGTTGGAGAAATTATATGTCCTTGCCAAATCGCCCGTATAGTTGAACGTGCCGAGGCCAAAACCAACCTCCGACCGTTGAATCAACTGCGCCGAAGCGAGCAGGGTCGTTATCAGGGAAAAGCCAACCGTCAGGAGAATTGTCCTTCCGGAGATCATCTGAATTTGGCGAGGTGGTAGGTGGCTTTGATAATATAGGTGAGCCGGATGCTGGTCACCATGTAAATGTCATTGTCTTTCTTACCTCCGCGCTTGTTGTCCGGGTGCTCCGAACCATAACCAGCCTGCACATTCACGCCGGGTATGCCTGATGCCACCGGGTTGGTCGGATATCCTGTCAATTCATTGGTTCGGTACGACATCGCCTGTGCCAGCGGACTATTCAGCTTGGCCAGATCAACATAGTTGGCGCTGACATCATCCAGGTAGTCCGTAAACGTGTACCTAAAGCCAACGTCAGCCGAAAGATCCATCACGTCATTGAGACGAAAGCGTGCGCCCAGTCCAAACGGAATGGCCATCTGGAACAGTGAGTACGGTTGAATGCCGTAGTTAACATCCGTTGAGGCAAGATTGGAATGCTGCCCTTCCGTACCCAACGGCTGCAAGTCCACGTAATTACCAGCCTCAGCCAGTGGATTCCCCTGGAGGTCTTTAGCCGGTGCAATAGCCTGCGGGTTGTGCATAAAGGCAGCTATTCCCAAATAGGCATAGGGTGTCCATTTTACACGGCTCATATAGGTCTGGTCATTTTCGAACAAGTCGAAAATAGCAACGACAGAAAGTTCCTTAATCTGATTTCGGAATGACAAATTTCTTTGGTACCGGTATATGCCATTGCTTAAGTCACCTTTATCGGCTGATTCCGCATCCGATCCCTTAATGGTGGCAAACATAAATTGCGCCATCAAGGAATAGCGAGGACCAAAGCGATGGGTATACGAGATGCCGAATCCGGGCTTCGTAAAAGAAAGGTCTGTACTGAACGAGGATGGAGACGGGGCGAGGTCGCCGTAATAATTCAGGGCATTCAAGGAGACTCCGATGGCGTTGTAAACCTTGCCTTTGCCAAATTTCGACTTTGTCCCGCGGTAGCCGGCTATCCGCTTGTTCTCGTTCTTGATTCCTTTGGTATTGAACTGCGCCCACGCATCTCCCGCTTCCACCAGAAGAACCGAGAGGAGGACGCCAATCACAACCAACTTTCTCATGGGCAATTATTCAGTGGAAACAAATGTAGGAAATCTAAACTCCTTTATAAAGCGGGGCCTGAGCCGGTAACCCTCAGGGAGTTAGGCCGGGGGCTAATTTCTAAGGTCGAGGCCCCAGTTCAGCTTCTGACGGAGTGTCTTGAAATAGTGCTGTCCAGGCATCTGGATAAGCTGTGCCTTGAATCGCTCTTTGCGCACCTTAAGCTTCACTGATTCATCCACTGTCTCAAATCTTGAGTCCAGCGAAACCAGAAACTTTTTGCTTCTCCCTTCAATCCGGAAAGTGATTTCAGACCGATCAGAGACCACAATGGGGCGGGCGCCCAGGTTATGTGGGCTGACCGGGGTGATGATAAAGCTTTCTGATTCCGGAAAAACCAATGGCCCCCCGCAACTCAGCGAATAGCCTGTCGATCCGGTTGGCGTGGATACGATTACGCCATCGGCCCAGTACGAATTCAACAATTCTCCATCCACCGACACATGCACCGTAATCATGGATGAGGTGTCCTTCTTCATGATGGTGAAGTCGTTGAGCGCAAAACGGGTTCCGTTGAAAAGTTTCGGATCAGAAACCAGGTGGAGCATCGTCCGCTCATCAATGCTGTAATTGCCTTTGAAAAGGTTGTCCAGGGCCTGCTCTGTCTCTTCCCGGCTTATGGTAGCCAGAAAACCCAATCTGCCTGTATTGATCCCCAGCACGGGCACCTCATGCTTGTCCACATAAGTGATCGATTCCAGCAGCGTACCATCGCCTCCCATGGAAAGGAAGAAGTCGAGGTGCTTAAGCGAATCGCCCTGCTCAAATCCCTTGATCTTGAACTGATGCGATGACTTGAAGTGCTTTTGAAACTTGGCGGAGACATATATCTCTGCCTTATACTTCCCCAGAATGGTCAGTACGCGCTCAATGAAGCGGGAAGACTTTTGCTGGAAATCTCTTCCATGTATTCCGATGCGCATGGCCGGGCAAGATTCAGAGTGATGTTACGAAATAAATCGCAATACCCGAAGGCCTACTTGTAATGCTTCAGCCGAATCACCTCCTCCTGACGCAAAAAGCGCCAATGGCCGCGTGGCAAATCCTTCTTGTCAAGTCCGGCATAAACTGAACGGTCCAGTTTGACCACTTCATAACCCAACGCTTCAAAAATGCGGCGGATGACCCGGTTCCACCCGATGTGAATTTCAATGCCAATCGTTTTGCCATCTTCTGACACAACGGCGAGATCATCGATCATGGCTTTTCCTTCCTCCAACTGTACACCCTCACGCACTTTCTGAAAATCCGCCTTGGTCAATGGCTTGTCAAGTTCCACCTTATAAATCTTCTTGACGTTGTAAGAAGGGTGCGTGAGCTTGTCGGTGAGATCGCCATCGTTGGTCAGCAAAAGCAAGCCTGACGTGTTGCGGTCCAGCCTTCCTACCGGGTATACTCGCTGTTTGCAGGCACCCGCTATGATTTGCATCACCGTGTTGCGCTCCTGCGGGTCGTCTGTAGTGGTAATGTATCCTTTGGGTTTGTTCAGCAGGATATATACCATCGACTCCGCCGTCAGCTTTTTTCCTTCATACCGGACATCATCTCCGGGTTTTACCTTGTAGCCCATTTCGGTTATGGACTTTCCGTTGACTGTAATCAACCCCATCCGGATCAAATCATCGGCTTCACGGCGGGAACATACGCCGCTGTTCGAGATGAATTTGTTTAAGCGAATCAATCCGTCGTCAGTCTTCTCAGCATCACGTTTCCTCTCCGTCCCGGGTGACTGACGTTGGCGTTCCAACCTCGATTCAACAAAAGACCGTTTGCCTTCCTTGCCTTCAAAGCGACTTTCTCTTCCGGAACGGTAAGGCTCCTTTTTTCCAAAACGATCACCTTCTGTCTTCCCGAAACGACCACCTTCTCTTTTTCCAAACCTGTCGTCCTCTCTTTTTCCAAACCTGTCGCCCTCTCTTTTTTTGAATCGATCCGGTTTTCTTTCAAAACGACCCCCTCGGGATTCACCGAAACTATCTTTGCTTCGCTTGCCAAAACGGCTGCCGCTCCTTTCAGGCCGATCCCCATCCCGCTTGCTAAATCCCGACGAGCCTTGCCTGAATGAACCCCCCGATCGCTTGCTTCCAAATTTTCCGGGAAAGGATTTCCCTTCTCCTGCCTGATCATCCGCGGAGGGCCTTCTGCCAAACCCGGGCTTTGAAGGACCGCGCCTGGTTCCCTTTCCAAAGCGATTGCTTCGAAAACCCGAGGGCTTCTCGCTGCCAAAACCACGCGCATCCCTCGATTCCGGGGGGCGTTTGTCGTCGCTATCGCGGTCAAAATTCCTTCTTGATTTTCCCGTGCGTTGAAAGCGCGATGAATCTCCTGACTCTCCGCGGGACTCACGGGATGGCTTTCTGCCGGGCTTGCCCGACGAGCGAAAGCGGCTGTTGCGTGCCATAGATGTAAGTTAGGCCAAGGCGGCCGATAAAGGGAGCGAAATAACTATTGATTTTCCGGAGACTCCCCAATGCTGTTGATCTCCTGCGAAAAGTCTTTGGGGGTCGGCAATTCACTCAGGTCGCTGATGCCGAAATATTCCATGAACTTTGGACTGGTTCCGTAAATGAGCGGGCGGCCAATGGTTTCTCCTTTTCCCTGGATTTCGATGAGGCCCTTTTCAAGCAGTTTCTGGACGGCATAATCGCAGTTCACTCCGCGAATCGTCTCCACCTCTGTTTTGGATACAGGCTGCTTATAGGCTATAATCGAGAGAGTCTCCAGGGCGGAGGTCGACAATCTCTTCTTGGATTGCTGCTTGAGCATGATCCCTATGCTCGCCTGATAGGCCGGTTTTGTCAGAAATTGATAGCCTCCGGCAGCTTTGTTAAGCTGAAACGCATACTCATCCTGGCTGTACTTCTCCGTGAGTCGTTGAATGGCTCCGGTGATATCACCCTCAGGCACATCGGCGTTGAACATCTCGCTCAGACACGATTTCAATTCAGTCACCTTGATAGGCGACGGTGAACAAAAGATCAATGCCTCAATATGGTTTTGTAAGAAATCCAACTTCAACTATCTGCTAATCCTGTAATTCTTCAACTCGAGGTCAATCCTGTTGCATCATCTTTGCCTCGATAGACTGTGTGGTATGTGGCACGGCAATCAGGCGCTCTTTCGGAATCAATTTGCCGGTTACTGTGCAAATGCCGTACGTGCCGTTCTTGATCCGCACCAGGGCGTTCTCCAGGTTGGTAATGTATTTCAGTTGACGGGAGGCCAATTGGCTCAGGTTTTCCTTTTCGGCGGTTTCAGCACCATCTTCAAGTACTTTCGTATTGCCTCCTGACGTTGCGTCTGTACCCGCGTCATTGTTTCGGTTCAGTGTTTCCTTCAGAATGCGAAATTCTTCGCGCGATTTTTCCAGCTTGTCGAGAATGAGCTTCTCAAATTCCTTCAACTCTTCGTCGCTGTAGCGGGTCTTGTCATCGGGCATTGACGACTTGGCGGGCTTGTGCGCTACAGGTCGTTGAGTCAACGCCGGGAAGATATTGAGATTCAGATTTGGCTTGGGGGCAGCAGGCGTTGATGCAACCTTCTTTACGGCAGCCGCCGCAGCCTCTTTGCGAATCTGCACCTTCTTTGCCGCTGCGGCTTTAGCTACAGGCTTTTTTTCGGGTTTCGCGGTGACCTTTTTGGGAGCCTTTGCCGGTTTCTTCGCTTTGGGGGCAGCTTTAACCTTTGCTTTCTTCACTACCTTCTTCGCTGTTTTTTTAGCTGATTTCGCCATATGCTGGAGCCCTTCCGGACCCGTTTAAAAAAAGAATTCGCAAAAATACAGGCCTGCCCTTAAAACAAAAAATACAGCCGCTTTTATTCCCTGTTTCCCCCAAACTGGCCTGAATCAGCGGCTCGCAATAACAACACGTTTCATATAGGTATCGATGAATCCCGACATGTCAAAGGTTTCAAACCAAACGATGTAATACCCTGCGCTGGCTCGCGATCCATCATCCCGGTCACCATCCCAGCGAAAAAATCCTTCCGTACCAAGCACTTCGTTGCTGCCCAATTGCTTCACTGGCTGTCCCTGAATGTTGTATACCTGGATGTTTGCCAATCGACCGGGCTGCTCAAATGAATAATAGATCTGCGCGAAATCCTTCTCCTGCACACCGGGCGAAAAGATTTCCGGCAAGACATAAACTTGACCCTCAGGTGCGCTGACAGAATTTCTCTCCTGCGAATTAGGCAACCCCGGTGTTGCAAAGCCAACCCGCGAACTGGCTGACATCCAGTTAGCTGGCCACTGCGTAGCAGCCCGGGTGTCAATCCGCTCCAGCGACACCCCCTCTTCATCCTTGATTAAAGGTGAATGCCACTGACGGCTGTACGCAAGCTCATCAAGAAGTTTGCTCTCCCTGCTCATCAACCGGATCATGCCCTCATCGTCAGGCAGAGACGGGAGATTTGATTTGATCAGTTCGGCATTCTCCGGGGCCGAATAGTGGGAACGAAGGATGGATGGCTCGGGAGTAATTGCCACGCGTTGATGTGGTCTTAGGATTACCGGCGGCAACGGAAGTTGTGTCTCCGAATTGCCGATTCGTCCCCCGGTCAAATCAATGAATTTATCGGAAGCGTTGATCAATTCCACGAAATCAACGCCTCCCGCCCGGGGATTGAAAAGGATTTCCGTCAGCATGACATCAAGGCTGTCCGCGGGCTCAGGAAGTCCAAAAGAAAAAGTCGCGTGACTCATTTCATTTCCCGCGCAATCCCGAATGCCGCTTATATGAATCGCGTATGTTGTACGTGGGCGCAGCGCTTCAGCAAGTGCTGCCTCTACTGTCCGTCGTGATGGATCCATCATATCAATCTTTTCAATCGTAATCATGGGCTCAATTGAGATCAAGGCATTTGTCAACGATGAGGGAGAAAGTGATTCGTTGAAGCGGATCAACAGCTTCTGGTCAGTCGCCGGAAAAATGGAGCTGACCTCCGGGTCCGTGAAATCAGGTTTATTGGCCAGCACGGAGTTCGCCTCACCCGGCGTTCCCCCCTTAGGTGATTCGGATGAAGTCCAGTTCTCCATTTCACCACAAGGATTCATGGGATCAATCAATTCAAGTGACCAGCCGCCCTGCTGTTTGTCCTCATCCCCGTACCAAGCCAGGCTGTAGTTCAATGAATCGAGCAACACGCCGGAATTGTCGGTGACCAGCAAACGGTCACTAGCGTTGTTCAACGAAGGGAAATTTGTAAGGCCGATTACTCCGCCCTGACTAAACAAGGGCAACGAGGATGTTGAAGTGACAATTCGGTATTCACCCGGAAGGAAGATCGCAGAAGGGAACACCCCCACGCTGTTTCCATCTGTGAGATTCCAGTTTGCCAGGTCGTACGGTTCATTGCCGGCATTGTATAGCTCAACAAATTCTGCGGCAGGCAACCCAACCTGAGGGGTTGGATCCGGAAGGATTTCGGAGATCAATACGGATTTCCACCTGGGTTTGCCCGGTACGAAGTACAACAAGGCGGCATCGGTGGGCGCCATGACATTGCCGGCCAGATCGGTAAACGCGCTGATCGCAATCTTATAGGAGACTCCATTAATCAACGGGGCGGGTGATACACAGGATAGCGTAACCAGATCGGAAGAAAGCGCCAGGTTTGTTACCCGGCCCGGTCCTGCTATGTCAATCAAGCCTGAAGAAACAGATTCTACGGCGAGCGGCTCGGAGAATTTCACCTCGAAGTGGGACGGGTCCGTTGCCACAACCCGGACAACTGTTGGCGGAGTCAGATCGGGAATCCTTGTCCCAGAAATGATGAAATCATCAAACCAAAATTTGTCTGACCGGGTGGAAGAATACGTACAATGAATTCCGAACCAGGATGAAACGGTATGGGCAACGTCTGTGACCGAGCCCTCCAGACTCCAGTTGCCTGTATTTCCCATATCGGTGTACAACTCCCACCTGCCTGCGGTGCTTCGTGTAACCCGGATGGTGAGTGAGACAATCGCCTGATTTATCCGGTCATCCAGTCCATCAATGATTTCCGTTTCCGTCGTTCCCGTTTGACGGTAAAGGCTCACTTCACGCGTCGTGTTCCCCACCTTTACGAGATATCCATCCAGGGCAGCGCCCAAATCGGAATGGTCAGCCACGAGGTATACTTCAGCATAATTGGAACTGCTTGGCGTGAAGTCCATCTGCAGCCTAAACATCCATGAAGCGTCATGGATGGCCTCGCTTGGAGTTGCCAGGTAGGCCGTTCCAGCGGTTGCCGGTGCCTGAAGCTTAAGTCGACCGCCAGAAATAACAAATCGCGAATCGGTTCCTTGCCACCTCGGATTGCCTGTGAATTCTCCGTCGGCGAAGTTGTCAACAAATTGTGCGGCAGACGGCGTCAGGCAAACGATCAGTAGGAGGGGCGCAAGGAAATTCGTTGTGCTCATCGGCTCAAACTACATTTAATAGTATTTTTGCGCGTTGCAAAAAGAACGATAATCATGAAAACCGTCATAGTGGGCGCTACGGGATTGGTAGGACAGGAAATCCTGAAGGTGATGGAGGAAAGAAATTTCCCCTATGATGAACTCTACCTCGTTGCCTCTGATCGCAACGTGGGAAAGGAAATTGAATTCAAGAACCGCAAATACAACATCATAGGGATTGAAGAGGCCTGCAACCTGGCGGCCGATGTCGCCATATTCTCAGCGGGTGGAGGCACTTCCCTGGAGTGGGCGCCTCGTTTTGCTGAGAAGGGAACAATTGTAATTGACAACTCCTCCGCATGGCGGATGGACCCGTCGAAGCGACTGGTGGTCCCGGAAATCAACGGCCATGTGCTCCGTATCGATGACCGCATCATCGCCAATCCCAACTGTTCAACGATTCAAATGGTCATGGTGTTGGCACCGCTTCATGTCCGCTACAAAATGAAGCGGATCGTTGTTTCAACCTATCAATCCGTGACTGGCACAGGCAAAGACGCTGTTCAACAACTAATGGACGAACGGCAGGGCGTCAGCGGCAACAAGGTGTATCCACACCCCATCGATATGAATGCGCTTCCTCATATTGATGTGTTCCTGGAGAACGGGTACACCAAAGAGGAGATGAAGATGGTGAATGAAACACGCAAGATTCTTGGTGACGACAGTATCGGTATTACGGCAACCACGGTGCGCGTTCCCACCATCGGGGGTCACTCCGAAGCCGTTAACGTTGAGTTCCACAATGATTTTGACCTGGAGGAGGTCTACGAACTGCTCGAAGGCATGCCGGGTGTAGTCGTTGCTGACGACATTAAGAACAACGTATACCCTATGCCCATTCACTCACACGGCAAGGATGAGGTCTTTGTAGGCCGGATTCGTCGAGACGAATCGCAGCCCCGTTCACTGAATATGTGGATCGTAGCTGACAACCTCCGTAAAGGCGCTGCCACTAATGCCGTTCAGATCGCCGAGTACATGATGGAGCACAGCCTGGTGACTCCGTAGCCACTATTTCACCGTAGCCGCCGGGGCTTCGGGGTGCTTTACATAACGTTCGAAGAATTCAATCACACGCAGCATGTGATCCATCATCCGTCCCGGGTTTCCACTGCGCGTCAGTTCGTGGCCCTCTTTGGGATAACGAATGTATTCCACAGGTTTGTTGAGAATCTTCAGGCTCTTGTACAACATCTCCGACTGTGTAACCCCGGTGCGCAAATCCTGATCGCCATGAATAATGAGCAACGGCGTATTGATGTTCTTCACATAATTATAAGGAGATTCCGCATCGAGCAGCTTCTTGGTTTCTGCATCCCAGGGATAACCGCCGAAATCGTTTGGCACGAGGAACCAGGCGTTTCCTTCGCCCATAAACGTGGTCAGTTCATAAACACCCCGTTGCGCGTTCGCTGCCTTGAACCGATTGTCGTGACTAATGATCCAGGCCACCATGTAACCGGCGTAGCTGCCGCCTTCGACAAAAAGCTGATCCTGATCAATCCATGAATAGTTCTTCGCCGCGTCATCGAGCGAGGCCAGGATATCCGCTGAAGGGCTCGGGCCCCAGTCCTTGAAATTGGCTTTCTTGAACTTATCACCATAACCGCCGCTGCCCCTCGGATTGCAGTATACCAACCCATAACCCCAGCTATTCTCCAGTTGGTATTCATGCCACATGGAGAAGATTCCTGGTCCCCACATAGCGGTCGGGCCGCCGTGGATGTTCAGAATGGCAGGATATTTCACGCCATCTTTTCTACCGATGGGTTCCATAACCCAGTATTGAACCTTGGTGCCATCCGGCCGGGTAATCCAATGTTCCTTGGGAACGGCTACCTGACGATCCTTCATCCAGTCCTCGTTTAGGCGGGTGAGCATTTTGTTGGACTTGTCCTTGATATTGTAAACGTAAACCTCCCATGGGTTCCTGGTTTCAGTAAGCGCATAGACCACACGGTCACCTTGTACATCAAAGTCATTCACCCCGTTATCATTACCTAAGATCTTCGTGATGGCACCTCCTTTGGCAGGAACACTAAATAGGGGAATGTCGCCCTCTGTCTGCGCAACAAAATAAACCGTCTTGCTATCGGCTGACCAAACGGTGCCCCCCGCATCCCGATCGAGCGATGCGGTGATAATCTGCGGCTGACCGCCCGTTGCTGATATCACCGCGAGTTGATTCTGTGTAGCGTGGCGATTGACGATGTTTGTCGCAGAGAATGCAATCTGGGTACCATCCGGCGAAAACACGCCGGTGGAAATGCTGTAGTCTTTCCAGGTCAGAAATTCGGAGGCCGTCTTCTTTTCCACATCGATCATCCACAGGTCGCTGTCGCGTTCCCTGTCGGGATGGATCTTGTACACGCGCGATGTGCAGAGGATCCTTTTGCCGTCAGGAGACCATTCGGCATCATCGAAATCCTGGTAGCCACTGGTGAGCTGAGTTGCAGTGCCTTCGCCGTTGGACGCGATCACAAACAGGTGCGCAAAGGTCTCATCCGGCTGAAGGTTCAGCTCGCCCTGTAGGTTCTGACGATTGAGTACGCGTGGGTTCGATTCGCTAGCGTTTCTGGCCAGCCACGCCCGGATCTCATCAAGAGTTCCGTCAGGAGCAGTTTGCATTTTTTTCTTCTCATCGGCCTTCATCTTCTTGAAATTCGGCTCATCGCCTTGCTTCCGCCCCGGCCGTTCATAATTCCATGGGGTGTTACCCTCTATAGCATAGAATGGGATGCTGGAGGTGTAGAGTATTTTCTTGCCATCCGGCGACCACCGTGGGGCCACTGCGCCATTTTCCGCCTTGGTGATCGCATGGGCTTCGCCACCCGTGAGTGGCAGAACCCAGATTTGAGACTTTTCTCCATCCGCACGAACAAAAGCAATTTGTTTACCGTCCGGAGACCACTCAGGCTGGGTGTCGTTGCGGTCACCAAAAGTCAATTGCAGGGGAGGGGTTGTTCCTGACACATCCACCATGTACAAGTGCCGCGTATAATAGTACTCGTTGTCGTTCTTTACTGCCTTTCGGTTCACCACCATGACAGCCTTGGTTCCATCCGGTGAGAGCTGAAGCTGGCTCGTGGTGGCAATCTTCATGAGGTCGGAGGCGACAATGGGCTTTTTGGACTGTGCCTGGGTACCGAATGAAATCAGCACCAACAGGAGAAGGCGGCAAATGGTTTTCATGATTGATAGGAAGATGAAGATCAAATATCCACCCAGAGCTCACAACAAGCAACGCGACTAACACCAGTGGACAATAGGTACGACAACTGGTCGGGGCGACAAAATTCCACCCGGGGTTCGTCAAAATTCTCATATATTCATTCAAAACTTCAAGCCCATGAGACGATTTGTCTTACTGTCCCTGTTCGCGGCATTCACCTTGCCCTCGCTCTGCCAGGACCTTGCCGACACCGTTGCCCTCGAAGCCTTCATGGACGGTGTGATGGAAACACACTTCCGGGACAAACACATTGTGGGCGCCACCGTCTCCGTCATTAAGGATGGAAAAGTGCTTCTGGCAAAAGGCTATGGTTACACCGACGAGAAGAAACAGGTTCCCGTATCTGCCGAGGCAAGTCTGTTTCGCATTGGTTCGATCACCAAGCTCTTCACCTGGGTAAGCGTGATGCAGCTGGTCCAGCAAGGCAAGCTCGACCTGAACACCGATATCAATACATACTTGAAAGACTTCCAGATTCCAGCCACTTACCCGGAGCCTATTACGCTCAACAACCTGATGACACATACGCCCGGGTTTGAAGACTTGGTCATTGGCTTATTTGGAAAAGATTCCACCACACTCCGGCCGCTGGGTGATATTCTGAAAGGTCAGATTCCTGCCCGGGTACGCAAACCGGGAACCTATTCTTCCTACTCCAATCACGGCACGGCCATGGCCGCCTACATCGTTGAGCAGGTCTCAGGACTCCCCTTCAACGACTACGTGGAGAAGAACATCATCGGTCCTCTTGGTATGAAACGAACCACCCTGCGGCAACCTCTGCCAAAGGAATTTGTCCCGATGATGTCAAAGGGTTATAAGTACGTCGACGGGGTTTATGTGGAAAAGTCGTTCGAATACGTGCCTCTTTACCCGGCTGGCTCAGCCTCCACTACTGCCATGGACATGGTTCCTTTCATGCGCATGTTTCTGGAAAATGGCAAACTGAATGGTGCAGTAATCCTCGACAGCGCAACGCTGACCTTAATGAAAGCACCGGCGCATCAGCACGATCCCGCAGTGAATCCCATGCGCCACGGTCTTATTGACATGAGTCGGGGCGGAGTCGAGGTGATCGGTCATGGAGGCGATACGTTTTGGTTCCATTCCATGCTTGCCCTCATGCCGGCATCCAACGTCGGCTTTTTCCTCTCCTTCAATACTGATAAGGGTGGCGGAACATCCGGCATCGTTATGGATGAATTCCTCGATCGCTATTTCCCGGAAGCCAAACAACCACAGCCGCCAAAGTACACCAGGGAATATCTGAACCGGTTTGCCGGAAAATACCGCGCCAACCGCCATGCTTACCGAGACTACTCCTCGGTGGCCGGTATGCTGAATGATGCGGTCATAACGCCGCTTGACTCCACCGCACTTCGGCTTCGTGTCGGTGAAAATGTGCGCGACCTTGTTCCCATCGACAGCTTGGTATTTCGTGAAAGCAACACGTCGAACCGCTACGTTTTTCAAAAAAATGAAAAGGGGGAAATTACCCATCTCCTCTTGGGCAGCGTGCCGATTTTTGCTTTCGAAAAGGTGTCAGGCTTGAAAAGCGCCGACCTTCACGCCATGATTTTTGTTGTCGCCCTCATCACCGCAATAGTCGCTGTGCTGTTTTGGCCATTTGTTGCACTTTCCCGAATCGGCTACCAATCGCACCGCTATACCAAGCCGATGCCGTTCAACGCCCGGCTTGTCGCGTGGCTGAACTTTCTTGTACTCATCATCTTCTACCTGGGCATTACCTCTAATGCCAATGAAGAAAGTGTTGTCTACGGCACCGTTTCGGCTCTCAAGATGTTTCTCTATTTCCCCTTTATCAACCTGCTGCTGACAGCCGGCATGCTGTATTGGTTGGTGCGAATCGTTACAACAGGCTATCACCGTGTGATGAGCCGGCTGTACTACCTCATCCTTACGGGCGTGTCAGTGATCGCGTTGTGGCAGTTGTACTACTGGAACATGTTTGGAGCCTAATGCGGACTAGAGTGGCAATCGGTGTGTCAGCGGGATTTTCTCACTCTATTTTCCGAGCGGCAATTCCACTTTCTCGCCCCACATATATTTAGCGAACCATTGCCAGTTGTGCCAGTTGGCTGCCAGGCGCTCTTTAGGTTTGGTGATACCATGGCCAAAACCTTTGTAAACAATAAGCTCGGCGGGAACATTTCTGTCGCGAAGACCCTGCAACAATTCGTAAGCGTTGGCGATCGGTACGCGCCGATCGAACTCACCATGCTGGATCAGCGTCGGAGTCTTCGCCTGGTTGATGTTAGTCATGGGCGAAGTCTTCTTGTAGATGGCTTCGTCGTTCCACGGTGTACTCTTCAGGTATTGACGGGTGAATGGGTGAATGTCGGTGTTGACATAATAAGTCATCCAGTTTGAAATACCGGCACCCACGGAGATGGCCTTGAATGCCGTCGAATTGGTAGTAAGGAAAGCAGAAATGTATCCTCCCTGACTCCATCCCATACAGCCCATTCTTGAACGGTCAATCATCTTCTTGGAATCGAGATAATCCACACCGGAAAGCACATCCCAGGCGTCGCCAACACCAAGGTTGCGCACATTCAGTGATCGGAATGCCTCCCCGTAACCGGCCGAACCGCGGTAATTCACGCGTAAAACCAGCGCCCCTTTATCCAGCCACTGAACAATCGGATACACACTTCCGGGAACCGGGGATGGTGTATCCACGCCTGTCGGGCCGCCATGAATGACCACGAGCAAGGGGTACTTTTTGGCCGGGTCGTAGTCTGCAGGCTTATGCAAAATACCTTCAATGGATGCTCCGTCTTTGCTTTTCCAGCTAATCACTTCGCTTGAGGCTACCTTCCAGTCTTTCAGTTGGTTAGTCATGTCCGTAAGCTTCCTCGGGGACGGGCTGGATGAGGAAGAGATAAAAACTTCGGTAAGTTGATCTCCGTTGCGACCTGTCATGGCAAACATATCGCCAGAAGGCGTAAATGACAGCTGTCCCACCTGCTCAGGAAGTCCCTTGATCAGGGTTTGGCTTCCTGTGGCCGGGTCTATGAGAAACAGCACGCGGTTGGTGCGTGCTTGCACCGTGCAGAAAATTCCAGTTCGTCTCCACGTTAACCCACCGAGGTCTTCATCAAGGGTCTTGGCAAGCTGGCGCGTCGATCGCGAAGCCAGGTTGAGGACATACGCTTTGGTGTTGGTGTAAAAATGGGAAACTGTGTCGGCTCCTTTGGTTGTAAAAACAATTTCCTTGGAGTCGGGCGACCAGTCCTGAAAGAAATCCGAGCTGGGGTTGGATACCACTTTTGTAATGGCCTTTGTGGCCAGGTCAAGAACCGAGATATCCGCTTTGATTGAAGAATTTATGAGCGGATCCGGCTGATGGGTGAACGCTACCCGAGTACCATCAGGAGAAACCTGGTAGTTGTTGACGGTGAACTTCCCTTCAGTCAGCCGTTTTGCCTTGGGCCATTCGATGCAGCCCGCCCTGGCCTTGAGTGAGTCTGTCTTATCATAGCAAGGCATTTCGGAAGGATCGCGCATGTCCGGATTGAAGTCAACTTGCCAGAGCTGTTGTACGGTAAACTCAGCGTCGTCGGTTTCGAATCCACCATAGCGCTTCTCCCGTTCCTTCTTGTTTGGATCTTCCTTTTCGGATCGTTGAAAGATGAAGGACTTGCCTGAGGGGTGCCACACGAATGAGTTGATT
This sequence comes from Cyclobacteriaceae bacterium, assembly GCA_041912235.1. Taxonomy (GTDB): domain Bacteria; phylum Bacteroidota; class Bacteroidia; order Cytophagales; family Cyclobacteriaceae; genus ELB16-189. Next base: position 6,954 of record JAYRNL010000149.1, on the reverse strand, counting down.
CCCTCGTCCTCATTGGTTACGGCTCGTGCTTCGCCGCCATCGAGCCTCATTACATGAATCTGATTCTTGTTGCCTCGTACGGACAGGAAAGCGAACCACTTTCCATCGGGTGAAAAACTGCCTCCGGTGCTGTTGCCTTTCGGGGTATTGGTGAGCTGAAATGGCTCTTCGCCGTTACGGGAAAGCCAAATTTCATTGTCATACCGGTTCTCATTCCAGTCCGTCGTTTGCATCCCAAAGGCGACACTCTTTCCGTCCGGCGAAATGGCTACGCCACCTACACCCCGGAGTGAGATAATTTCTTCGAAGGTGGGAACATGTTGCCCGCTTGCCTTCACTGAGGCAATGAACAAAAGGGCGATTGCAATTCTTTTCACGGATAAATTGTTTCGTTAATCAAGTAATCTCAGAAATCACCGCTGGCACCGCCGCCGCCGAAACTCCCGCCGCCTCCTTTGAATGATTCATCTGGTTTGGCCACATTGCCACCCATGGTCTGGGAAACAGCAAAGGCGGCCATATCACTTCCAATCGTCGCCCGGGACAGCAGTTTCTCCCGGGTAAATCCCTGGCGGGGAATCTTCAGGTAAGAATACAACCCGGTCGTCAACCCAAGCAGGATTACTCCACAAACGGTCAGTTCAATTTCCGGAGGGGCGATGCTGAAGTAGTACCTGAAGGTGAGAACAGACAACGACAATGTCAGTACGCCAAGACGCAGCAGAAGCAAACTCCGCAAACGCACGCCGCGATACAGCAGGATCAAGGGCATCAACACCGTAAAGCCATAGAAGATCCATGCGAAAGGAATGTCCTCGCCCTCAGCAAGTGAGAGGTTAAGCAAGGCGATACTACCCTCGCGCACGATGAAGTAGTTGCCCCCCGCGTAAACCAGCACCAGCGAAAGAACTTCCGTCAAGGAAAGGTTATCGTCCCAAAGTGAATACCGCTCATTGCGGTGCAAGCCTCGCACGAAAAAGTAAACTCCTGCAAACACACCCATTACCAGGAATGGGATTAGTTGCAGGATGATACCTCCCGCTTCATAACACTCATAGAAGACGAATCCTGCCAGCGTGAGCGTCGCCAATGCGGTGCAGATCAAGTCAAGGAAACGAACGCTGACAAAAAGAAAAATCAGTATGGCGGCAACAAAGAGCAGATGCTCATTCCAATCGGTCATGAGACCAACGCCGCCGATAATATAGGCACAGCTAAAGTAGGTGATGGCCTCCACTACGCCTGACCGGTAGTGATTGTTGTTCTGGATCAATGCCTTCTCTGCCAGGTAAAGCGCACAGATTCCGGCAACCAGCGCAAATGCCGCCTTCACCATATCAGGCGCCTCTATGACCATGGAAATAAGAAGTCCGTTTACTCCCGACATTGCAATGCTGGTCGCAATAAAAAGTAAAATGCGGATCGCCAAATTGGGATGGTAAGCCTTGCTCTGGTAATGCTGCTGAACGGCCCCCCATTGTTCGGCGGAAATGAACTTCGCTTCATACCAGTGCCGCGCCTCTTTCAGGACTTTCAGCGCCCACAAAGCCGTTAGGTTATAGGCGCTACTCATAGTTTTCTCGAAAAGTAATTGCGGTATTTGACAATGAAATAGACGAATCCACCGCAGCTAAAAACAGCATAGTAGTACCAAAGTGGAATCACTTCGCGCATGAATGAGGTTTGGGCAAGCAAATAGGTTGTGGCGATGTAGCCCGCGACAAAGGCGTAGAGGAGAAAGAGAAAGGACTTTCGCCTGCGCGCTGAGAAGTACGCAAACGCAACGCCCAAGTAGATAAGGGGAATGTACAAGACATCCATCTCCTCATTGTCCATAATCCCCGAAAAGGCGGCGATGAAGTAGATCAGCAGTGAAAAATTGAGATGCGTGAAGGTGAAGTGAGGCTTGATTGATTTACGATCAAGCGCCAAGGCCATCCCGGCAAGGGCCACAGCGAAGATTACCGCAGTGAGGTAAACGTGCGGGCCAACAAAGAAGTCGCCGCTGTACCATTTTTTTGGTGAGATCGTGATGCTGAAGAACGATGCCAGGGCGGTTATCCCCAGTGAAAGAACTCCAAGATGATCAAAGCGGTAAGCTGCATAGATGAACAGAACACTGCTGATAAGTGTGCTGATGCCTAAATTATCCGTGAGCAGGTCAAACCTGAACTGCAGGTATCCCTGCACGGAAATAAAAAGCAAACATCCAAGCAGCAATACATAATCAAAGTAAGGGATGGGGCTTTCCACAAGGTCTTTTGACCAGTCCGGACCTTTTCGAAACGCAAAGATGAAACAACCGGCCGTTAACAGGATCAACGTGCCAATCGCTACAAGGTGCCCCACTTCACCGATGTTCTTGTAAATGAGAATGCCGAATCCTGTGGAGAAAAGCAATACACCGGCGTAAAGCAACATCCGGAGATCATAGAAGACCGAGACGATCCGTCGCGTGGCAATTTCCTCAACCTGGTCATGTTGGGCTTGCGTAAGCAGGCCTTGTTCCAATAATTCCTTGTGGGTCCTGGAAATCATGTAAGTGCTAGTTCACCTACTTCTTCGGCGCGGGCTGATTCATGAACATATAGTCTGCCGTTACATTCAACATGGCCTTGATGCCGGTGATAAATCCCCGCTCGTCGATCATGAAGTCCGGCGTATGATGTGACGGGGCTTTGGCGGGATCCTGGCCGGGCGGCAGTGCTCCGACAAAAAAGAAAAGACCAGGAACTTGTTGCTGGAAAAATGAAAAATCTTCCGCGCCTGTCGAAGCATTGATGCGTGCGGTTTTTTCCTTACCCGCCGCGCGCTCGAGGCTGGGTGCCATCTTTTCGGTTAGAGAAGGATCATTGTAGGTCACGGGATAGCCACGACGAATAGTCACTTCTGCGGTTGCCCCGGCGCTTTCAGCAATTTTTGTTGCCGTCAGTTTAATTTTCTCGTGAATCTTGTCCTGCATGCCTGCATCCAGGGTACGGATGGTGCCAGCCATAAAAGCTTCTTCGGGGATGATATTCTCCCTGATTCCTGACTGAATTCTACCCACCGTAATTACGGCGGCCTCTTTGGTCAGCTCGCTCTGGCGACTGATGATCGTTTGCAGTCCGTTGATAATCTGGGCCGAGACCACAATGGGATCCACACCCATCCACGGAGCAGATCCGTGCGCCTGGCGACCCTTCACGGTAATAGAATATGTGTCGGAAGCTGCAAGCAAACCACCGGGGCGATAGGTGATCACTCCCAAGGGCGTCATCGAACTGATATGCATCCCAAATACCGCATCGACTTTCGGATTATCCAGCACCCCTTCCTTGATCATCAAGGCGGCGCCCCCTTCTTCGCCGACAGGCGCACCTTCCTCCGCGGGCTGGAAGAAGAACTTGATCGTCCCTTTGAGATCCGCTTTATTCCTGGTCAGCACCGTAGCCACGCCCATGAGTATCGCGGTGTGCGAATCATGACCGCACGCGTGCATAACGCCCGTCTCCTGGCCGTTGAATACCACCTTTTCCTTCGACGCGAAGGGCAAACTATTGCGTTCGGTCACTGGCAACGCGTCGATATCCGCGCGCAAACCGATGACAGGTCCAGGCCTGCCCGTGCGCAGAATGGCCATCACGCCAGTTTTGGCTACGGGGTGCTGCACTTCAAGACCGAGTGTCCTCAGGTAGGCGGCGATATACTCGCCCGTCTTGGTTTCCCGGTTTGATAACTCAGGATATTGGTGGAAATGCCGCCGCCACTCAATCACGTTGGCCTCCACCTCATTGGCCTGTGCGTCGAGCTTCGCCTGGAGTTTGGCATTCACCTGCGCTTGCGTAGTCAATGTAATGCAGCAAAGAAAAATCAGACTGGATCTCATATTATTTGGTCTTGGGATAAGCATTGCGATTCATGTAATCTGTGGTGAGCGCCACCAGTGACTTCACGCCGACAACCAACGAGCGCTCATCGATCATAAAGTCCGCCGTATGGTGCGTGGGTTGCGCCGCAAGTTTCAAGTCGGCAGGATAAGCGCCCACAAAGAAGAACAGTCCGGGCACTTTCTGCTGGAAGAATGAAAAATCCTCCGCCATCGTAACTGGCGCAACCACCTTGGCATTTCCTTTTCCCGCGGCGCGCTCCAGACTTGGAGCCATTTCCCGCGTCAAGGTTGCATCGTTAAAAGTAACGGGATAAAGAACTTCAATATTGACCTCCGCCGTAGCCCCGGCACTTTGCGCAATGTTCTCCGCTGTAGTTTTGATTTTCTGGTGCACCAATTTCTGCATATCCGCATCAAACGTGCGGATGGTTCCTTCCATGTTCGCTTCTTCAGGAATAATGTTGCGGCGGATACCGGCGTGGAGGCTCCCAACGGTAATCACAGCGGCGGCCTTAGTCAATTCTGTTTGGCGACTAACGATGCTCTGCAGTCCTAGGATAATCTGGCTGCTCACCACAATGGGATCAACGCTGTCCCAGGGAGTCGCTCCGTGAGCGCCGCGGCCTTTTACTTTGATGTTCAGATTATCCACGGAAGCCATGAGCCCTCCCGGCTTATAGGCCACCGTGCCAAGGGGTACGAGCGACTGGAGATGAAGGCCGAACATTACATCAACCTTTGGATTTTCCAGCACGCCTTCCTTGATCATCAGTGATGCACCTCCCTCTTCACCGGGCGGAGCGCCTTCTTCTGAAGGTTGAAAAATGAATTTGACGGTTCCCTTAAGTTCATTTCTATTCTTACTGAGGATCTCTGCGACGCCGAGCAAAATAGACATATGACCATCGTGACCACAGGCGTGCATAACGCCTGTTTCCATGCCATTGAAGGTATCCTTCACTTTGGACGCAAATGGCAGGCTGTTGCGTTCGGTCACCGGCAGCGCATCCATGTCTGCGCGCAAGCCGATCACCGGCCCCGGCTTTCCCCCTTTGAGGATTCCCACCACGCCTGTTTTGGCCACCGGGTATTGCACTTGCATACCCAATGCGCGAAGTTGTTCGGCGATTCGTGCCCCTGTTTTCACCTCACGGTTTGAGAGCTCCGGATTCTGATGAAAATACCTCCTCCACTCAATGAGTTTTGGTTCAATCTCTTTTGCCAGTTGATCCAGTTTGGCCTGCAAGGCCGGGCTGGTTTGCGCCCACAACGCAACGCCTTGTAGCAACAAGACAGCGCTCAGTGTAATTTTCTTCATCTTTGTCAAGGTAGAAAATTCCCAACTTTGGGTAACACGCTTTTGTGAAGTGGGTCAGAATCTTTTCCTCGGTCGGTCAAATGGAAGCAACACTGGCCGTGAACCGACCGCGGCTATTACTTGCTGGCGGCAAACGAATTTGCCTCGTGCGCAGAGACGATCGATTACTTGCTGTAGCCGACACGTGTTCGCATAATGGTGAATCGTTGAGCAAGGGACAGGTTAATTACCTGGGCGAAATTGTCTGTCCATGGCATGGCCACCGTTTCAGCCTGGTTACGGGAAGGGAGGCATCGGAGCAATCGCCCGACCTCGAAGTCTTTCCCATCCGGATCGATGATGAGGGCGTGCATGTGGCTTTGTAGGGTTTATGAAATAGATTGCGGCATTGTTCGTTAGCCAGTCATGACTGCCCTCCGCACTTTTGGTGCTTTCCTGTTTTCATGCTTTGCCCTGGTGGCGGGGGCACAGAACGTCCCGGTCTTCCAGCCTTCGTCTGTCGCGCCGGGAGGATTGCTTGGCACCCGGTCGGTGGCGCTCTATGACTACCGGATGACCACGCAAGAACTCAATGATTTTCAACGCGGCTTTCAGCGAATCGGAATTGACGCTATCGCCTATTTCCCCGACGACGTGGTATTTTCCGGCAAGGATGGCATGCTCTCCTACATGAATTATTTTGTGGAACGGCAGGTTTCATTCCTGCTATTCCTTCAGAAGGCGGATGGAGAATATTGGTTTACCGCTGCGCCCTTCAATCAGAAACCCGGACTGGTGGATGTGTCACAACCCGCGTGGCAAGTCCACAACATTAAACTGAATGACTTAATCACCACCTTGCTGCAGGATTCATGGCGTTCGCAGAAGAAATCCAATTTCCTGGTCAATGAATTCCCCGAAACCGATCTGTCGATCGATGCCGTGAAGGGCCGGCGCCAGGAATTCTATGCCATCGATCTCAAGGTAGATAACCTGGCGGTGCCCAGGTTTGGCAACGAATCAATGGGTAAAGCGCTTGAAGATTTTTTTACGGCCAACTATCCGTTACGATACCAGGTTGTCGCCGCCGGTTCCGACGAACAAGAGTTGCGCAGAAAAGGGTTTCTCTACGTATTGTGCTACGTTCACACACGGGGAGAAGCCGCCAAGAAGGTGCTTGGCTATGATTTGAGCAAAGGAGAAAAAAGCTACGCGTCAATTGCTTATCCGGATGGTCAGCTTCAGCTCAAGGTTCTTCCCAAGGATGAGATCATCTATAAATTCTATTTCCGTCATATCGACAACGGCAACACGTTCCTCGGCACCAAGTGGGATGCTGACACTAACTGGCTGGATGCCCTTCGTAACCACATTCTCGGTTTCAAGCAGGAAGCAAAAATCAATTGAGCGCCAGCTGACCCGCGCCGACTTTCAGGTTTTGGTCAGCGCCAGCAAATGCTTTTTCAAACCGTATGCGAATGGCATCGGCCTCTTTGGATCTACCTTGAGCTTTTAATGCGCGATAGAGTCCTCCAAGAGACCATCCGTTTTCCGGATACATGGTGAGGTCATCCCTGAACATTTTTTCGGCCTCTTTTGGTCTGTTTGCTTTCAGCAGCACGTTGCCTAGCGTTTCCCGCACCGGGTAATACCAGTCCGGCGGCTCCTGATAGAGTAACCCATCTTCTGAAGTCATCGCCTTCTGCAACGCTGCTATTGCGGCATCATGATTCCCGCTGGCTGCCAGGTATTCTCCTTCCAGGACATTACCCGCTATGCCAATGAT
>JAYRNL010000148.1:0-29960 GCA_041912235.1 Cyclobacteriaceae bacterium | reverse complement strand
GACGCACCGACGGCATTTGATGCACCGGTTGTGCTCCATGATCATGCGCAGCGGCTGGTAGTCGATGAGCCGGTCTTTGAACAGATGCGGGAAGCGCGATTGTGAAATTCCGAGTTCATAGCCCATGTGCTGAAGATCGCAGCTGCCGCTTTTCTCGCACGCCGGGCAGAAGTGATTTCCTTCGGCGACCATCATTTCAACCAGCGCCTTGCGCATGTCGAGGAGCTCTGGTGTATTTACTTCCACCTTCAGTCCTTCACGGACATACTCCGTGCAGGCGGGATTGTGGCGCCCGTTGATCTTGCATGTACAGGTGCGGCAAGTCCCGAGCGGTGGGTCAATGTGACTGACGTAACAAAGCGAGGGAATGAAAACGCCATGTTCCCTGGCGGCATCGACCAGGTTGATGCCTTCTTCTGATTGGTAAGATTTTCCGTCGATCCAAAATGTGCAGGTTGACATGATGGTTACGGTTTATAACGTTCATAGTCCTCCACGGCGGCTTCGTAGTCAAACTGGCGGTACAGTCCGTTGGCAGATTGTGTGAACCGTCGGGTGAAGTACTCCGGAAATTTGTCGATGGCCTGAATGATGCTGTTGGTCGCCGTCTTACCTAACCCACAGCGGCTGGCGGTCTTCATGATGGCACCCCAGTTCTTCAGCTCCTGCAGGTCGGTCATTTCCCCGAGACCGAGGTGTAATTTTTCCAATTTGCGCTGCAGGATGAAGTTGCCGGCGCGACAGGGCGTACAAACACCGCAGGACTCGTGCTTGAAGAATGCGGAGAAGTTCATCAGAATTTTGACCAGGTCACGCTGTTGGTTGAAGATCATAAACGACCCTCCGCAACGGATATCTTTCTGCGCCAACAGATCGAGTGTTGATATTCGTCTGTATTTCTCTTTGACTGAAATGCACTCGCCGGATGGCCCGCTGACCTGGATGAAATAGGGATCTTCTGCGCCGCAAAGTTCGAGCAGTTCTGCCACCGTCATCCCCCATTCGATTTCGTAAAGACCCGGACGCTGGCAGTCGCCGGAGAGACTGATGAGTTTGGTGCCCGGAGAGCCGGGGACACCGCGTCGCAAATATTCGAAGGAGCCCAGTTGAATGAGCCTTGCTGCCGCTGCGAACGTCTCGACGTTGTTGACTACAGTGGGCAGTTGCAGGTAGCCCTTCTCCACCGGGTAGAACCACTTGGTTCGCGGCTCACCGCGTTTGCCCTCCATCGATTCCAACAGTGCTGTTTCTTCACCACAGACATAAGCTCCTGCGCCGATCTCCAGGCGAACATGAAACTCAAAATCGGGAATATTTGCAATCTGGCGACCCAGCAGGCCGGCCTGGTAAAAATTGTCGATTTCCTTCTGCAGGGATGCAGCGAGCCATCGGTACTCACCCCGCAGGTAGATCATACCATAGGTTGCGCCAACAGCGAAAGCGGCAAGGATCATTCCTTCGATAACAGAACCTGGTTGATTTTGGAGAAGCACGCGATCCTTGAAGGTGCCCGGTTCGCCTTCGTCGGCATTGCATACAATGAATTTGCGCTGGCCCGGAAATGATTTGCAGACCGACCATTTCTTCCAGACAGGAAAGAAGGCGCCACCACGGCCCGCAAGTTCAGCGATGCGCAACTGCTCGATGACTCCATCGGGCGTGAGAGTGGCCAGTTTTCGAATTGCTTCTCCGCGTTCATAGCCTGCGAAGAAAATCGTCCGGTTGTCGGGAGGCGTGTAGCGAATATGTGCCTGCGGTACATCGGCGATCTCTTCGGCACGGGTGCCTTCCTTGAGTTTACGCACGATCTCCTTCACCCGAATGGCATTGAGGTTGGTGAAAGGATGGAAATCGATTAGCGCGGCAGGCTCCTGGTCGCTCAGGCCGATGCAGGGAGTCGGGTAAAGTCCAAACCGGCCTGACGGATCCGTGCTGCCCAGTCGTGCCCCGGTTTCTCTTTCAAAGGCTTCACGAACCCGATCGTAACCCTTCAATTCAGCCATGATACTGTTATCGAGGTAGATAACATGCTCGCCGGCAGGTTGCCGATGGAAGAAATGATAGAACGTGGCTACCCCTTCTATTTCAATGTCAGAAACTCCATGTTCATCTGCGAGCGCGTGGATCGTTTGGGGGCTGATAAAGCCTTCGTCGAGTTGACGTTGCCAAAGTTGCGACAACAGGCGGCAGCGAGCCGGCTCAACCGGAAAAAATGTGTTTTCTGAGCCCATGGAAATGGAATTCAGGCACACAAAATTTCAGACAGACCAGGCGAATTCGCTATGATTTCTGTCAGCGACGTCGCTGTCTATTGGTGTGATTGCACTCGATTGTTTTCCGGGTAAACTACTTTAATCCGTCAGTGAAGTGCCTTCTCTCTTTTTCCTGACTGAATTTGTCGTTGTTGAACGAGGCAGAACCGCCCTTGGGAATAGACAGGGTATGGAATTGATCGCCCTTCAGAATTTTTGCCTGGTAGATGATTTGACCGACATGCGAGGCATAATGGGCCAATTGCCGCTGGATTGCCTCCAATACGGTTTGGCCTTCATTCCGGATGTAAATGATTCGGGAAAGGTCGCCGGGCGTGAGGGGGTCCAAGGCGTTGAAAACACATGCCCAACCTTCTTCCCAAGCCTTCATCATGGCCGCCTTGTCGGCGTAGGCCTCGTCAAATTCGCTGTCGCGGTTGCGCCAGGGTTTCTCCCCATCGGAGGTGAGGAAATCGGTAAACCGGGAAAGCATGTTGCCGCTGAGGTGGTGAACGATCAGCGCGATGCTGTTGCTGGCTTCGTTGGGTTTGTGAAGCACCTGCTCGTCGTTGAGCTGTGCCATGGCCTTTTCTCCAAGGCCCTTGTAGTAGCGAAAAAGTTTCCGTGAGCTTTCGAGGAAATTCTGACTGTCAGATGTTGGCATGTTCTTCCACTTTCTGCTCTTCAACGGATGTTGACCCGCCGCGTTGCAGCTCGGCTTTCTTTTTCAATTCCTGCGCTTCCTTCTTGTTGTGTGAAAACTTGATGTAATCAGGCACACCTTTCAAATCCGAGATCAATCCTACAGCAGCAAAGAATCGCAAGATGTAATAGGTGATATCAATCTCCCACCAGAAGAAGCCCTGACGGGAAGAGACTTCATAGTAATGATGGTTGTTGTGCCAACCTTCGCCGAGCGTCAACAGGGCCAGCCACACACTGTTCTTTGATTCGTCGCCGGTCTCGTATCGGGGCCTTCCAAATTTGTGCATGATGGAATTGATGGAGAAAGTGCCGTGATAAAGGATAACCGTGCTCAGAAAGAAGCCAACAAACAAGCTGGAGAAACCTGCTGAAGTGAACATGGTGAGCACACTTCCGCCATTCACCCAGCCACCCAGGGCCATGATGAACAAAGCGAGCATCGTAGGGGGGACGAGGTAGTGCTTGTTGAGCCAAACTAACTCCGGATACTTTGCGTAGTCGCCGATAGTTTTGAAATCAGTCTCCTTGAAATCGGGGCCGATGATCCAACCAATGTGCGAATACCAAAAGCCGTAGATCTTCATGGAGTGCGGGTCTTTTGGCGTGTCGCTGAACCGGTGGTGATGGCGATGATGAGCCGCCCACCAGAGCGCGCCTTTCTGCGCAGAAGTCTGGGCCATGAATGCAATTACAAACTGGAACCAGCGTGAGGTCTTATAGGATTTGTGGGCAAAGTAGCGGTGATATCCACCGGTGATCCAGAACATCCTGAACAGGTAGAAGAATACGCACATCAACCAATCAAAAGCGGTGGCACCTGTCCACAGGGCGCCCAGGGGCAACAGGTGGATGATAGCAAAGGCGATTTCCTGCTTAATTATTGGTTTTCGGCGTACCTCGGGGGCAATTGTCGTGTCCATTTCGTACAGTTAACAACTCAACAACGCAAAGGTACGGTGAACCATTCAAAATGAGGCGGATAATTTGCTGACTGCCAAACGACTGTAAGGCTTTGGGGTAAAACATTAGTTGCGAAAACAACTGAAATTAGGCTTACCTTTGTCAATTGTGAATCCGGCCCAAACCATCGCCTTGTACCAACCGACGTTGCAGCGCATCGCCTATAATCTTGTCCGCTGCAAGGAGGACGCGGAGGATATCGTTCAGGAGACCTTTCTCAAGTGGCTTAGCTCGGAGACGCATCGGATTGAGAATACCAAGGCGTATCTAATTGCCGCAGTTCGCAACAATTGCCTTTCGCACCTGCAATCCTTGAAACGGAAGAAGGAGGAATGCCTCGATTCGATCCAGAAATCGGAATGGATGCACCGAATCAAGGAAACCAACCTGGCTCACCTCGATCTGGAGGTTGATCTCGAAAAGGCGTTCCGGGTGATTCACACCCGGTTGGAACCCCTTGAGCGGGCCGTCTACTTGCTTAAGGAAGTCTTTGACGTGGATTACGAGGCCTTGCAGCAGATTGTGAACAAGAAGAAAGAGCATTGTCGCCAGCTGGTTTGCCGGGCGCGCAAGAAGCTCGACGAGGAAACGGCAAGAATCCATTTCAATCTTCCGGATATAAAAGCTCTAATGGCCGGGTTCAGAAGGGCGTCAGAAAAAGGCAATGCGGAGGACCTGATTCAGGTCCTCAAAAAGGACCTTTCCAGCTCAATTTCGAAGAAAAACTGATTTTTTTCCAGCGGTTTGTCACAACAGGACCACGGTTGAGTCTTACTCTTTACAGTCCAAGTTGGGCTGAGACTAAACCTGACCTGAAATGTATATCATACTTGGCTTTTTTGCCGCCCACTGGTATCTCTCCCTCTTCTTTCAGACATTCTTCCTCCATCGGTATGCCTCCCACAAGGCGTTTACGATGAGCCCGTTCACAGAGAAGGTATTCTATGTTCTTACGTGGATATTCCAGGGCTCCAACTACCTGAGTCCGTTTGGATACGGTGTCATGCACCGGATGCATCACGCATATGCGGATACCGAGCAGGATCCTCATTCACCCACTTACGATGAGACAATCTGGAACATGATGTGGAAGACAAAGACCATTTACTCTCAGATTGCCAATGGTAAGATGGTTCCTGACAAACGCTTCACCGAAGGCGTGCCCCGGTGGGAGGCATTTGACCGCATCGCCCGTTCATGGCCTTCACGGCTCTTTTGGGGCTCGCTGTACGTGCTGTTCTATATGAAGTTTGCCACCGTGTGGTGGTTGTTCCTTCTGCTTCCCTTCCATTTTCTGATGAGTCCCATCCATGGGGCCATCATCAACTGGTTTGCACACAAATACGGATACAGGAATTTTGAAGTAGGCGATACATCCAGGAACTTCCTTCCGGTTGATTTCCTCATGATGGGGGAAAGCTATCATAACAATCACCACAAGCACGGTTCACGCCCTAATTTCGGCGGTGTACGCTGGCATGAGATTGACCCGACGTATCAGGTTATCCGGCTGCTGACCAAACTGGGCGTGATTGAAATGGCTAACCAGAAGCATTTGCGCATTGAACGGGTGAGGAAGGCCGCCTGAGGCTTGCCCGTTTGACTCATTCGTGTTGCCGTTTTGTGACAGCAGGCGTACTTTGGCCTTCTAATCCGTTGACATATGAAGAACGCATGGCTATCACTACCCGTCGGGCTGGTGCTTTTTGCTTGTGCACCCAAGGGTGAGAAAGTTGCTGTAGGAAATTATCCGCAAACCAGGAAGGTCGATACCGTTGATACCTACTTCGGAGTCCAGGTGGCTGACCCATACCGCTGGCTGGAAAATGATACGGCGAAAGCAACCGCATCATGGGTCGCATCGGAAAATGAGGTCACGTTTGGGTACCTGAAGAACATTTCTTTCCGTGATGCGATCCGCAATCGCCTGGATGAGGTACAGAACTATGAGCGCCTCGGTGCGCCACACCGGGAAGGAGATTACTACTACTATTGGAGGAATTCCGGTCTTCAAAATCACAACGTTCAATATCGAAAGAAGGGCTTGGATGGCTCCGAGGAGATTTTTCTCGATCCCAATGGGTTTTCGGCTGATGGAACAACAGCCCTGGCGGGAATGAGCTTTTCACGGGATGGGTCACTTGTGGCGATTCAGCTACAGGAAGGAGGCTCCGATTGGCGCAAGGCGGTTGTGCTTAAGGCTGCCGATAAGTCCGTGGTCGGAGACACCATCAAGAATCTTAAGTTCACCGAGATTAGCTGGCGCGGTAATGAAGGTTTCTATTACAGCAGCTATGACAAACCCAAAGGCTCTGAACTTTCAGCCAAGACGCAATTTCATAAAATCTATTTCCATAAGGTTGGAACACCTCAATCAATGGATGTGATGATTTTCGGCGGCGAAAGAACACCCCGCAGGTATGCTTCAGCCGGTCTCACGGAAGATGAGCGCTACTTGGTCATCTCAGCGAGAAACAGCACAACGGGTAATGAGCTATATATCCAGGATTTGAAAGATTCCAAAGGCAAGTTGGTAGCGGTGGTGAATAACTTCGAGCACAATCACAGTATTGTTGACAATGAGGGATCACGACTGATCATTCATACCAATCTGAATGCTCCCAACAACCGGATAGTTACTGTCGATGGTTCCGCTCCCGGTCCTGAAAACTGGAAGGACATTATTCCTGAATCGGAAATGGCGATACGGGGCGTTTCCACGGGCAACAAGAAGATCTTCATCAACTACCTGAAGGATGCGAGCACACTCGTAAAGCAGTTTGACTACCAGGGTAAGCTGGAGCATGATGTGGAACTGCCGGGCATCGGAACCGCCTCTGGCTTTGGCGGCCGGTCTACAGAATCGGTGGTTTACTACAGCTACACCTCCTTCACCGTGCCCTCAACCGTTTATTCCTATGATATAGCAACAGGAAAATCGGCCGTTTACGCAGCGCCTAAGGTTGACTTTGACCCGACTGGCTACGAGACAAAGCAGGTATTCTATGCCAGCAAGGATGGCACCAAGGTGCCAATGTTCATTGTGTACAAGAAAGGCCTGGAGTTGAATGGAAGGAATGCAACATGGCTTTATGCCTATGGAGGATTCGGGTTGAGCCAGACGCCAGGGTTTAGCACCTCGCGCGTGGTGTGGCTTGAGAATGGTGGTGTCTTTGCCTTGCCCAACCTCCGCGGAGGAGGTGAATATGGTGAGAAATGGCACGATGCCGGCCGTCTGATGAATAAGCAAAATGTCTTTGATGATTTTATTTCGGCCGCTGAGTATCTCATTGCCGAAAAATACACGTCTCCTGAATACCTGGCCATTAGTGGGGGCTCCAATGGCGGCTTATTGGTCGGAGCAACGATGACCCAGCGCCCCGACCTGATGAAAGTGGCACTCCCTGCCGTGGGTGTGATGGACATGCTTCGTTATCACAAGTTCACCGCAGGGGCGGGTTGGGCCTACGATTATGGCACGTCCGAGGATTCGAAGGAAATGTTTGAATACTTGCGCAGATATTCACCGGTGCATGCGTTGAAACCGGGGACAACGTACCCGGCTACCTTGATCACCACGGCAGATCACGATGATCGCGTTGTGCCTGCACATTCGTTCAAATTTGCAGCTACACTTCAGGAGGACAATGTGGGCACAAATCCTGTGCTAATCAGGATCGATACGAAATCCGGCCACTCATCCTCTAACCTTTCTAAAGCCCTGGATGTGGCTGCCGATCAGTACGCCTTTACCTGGTACAATATGGGAATCATACCTCCCCTGGCGAAGAAGGACATGTAAGGGATGGTGGTCGGAGTCACGATACGCCGCGGCCGGAAAAATGACCTCCCGCGTACACTGGAGCTCATCAAGGAGCTGGCCACCTACGAGCGGGCCCCGGATGAAGTGATCACCACGGTGGAGCAAATGGAACATGATGGATTCGGCGCTAATCCGATTTTTGGCTTTTTTGTCGCAGAAGAAGATGGATCGATCGTCGGGATCTCCCTATACTACTGGCGCTATAGTACCTGGAAAGGGAAGCGTTTGTACCTCGAAGACATCATTGTGACGGAGAACCATCGCGGCAAAGGCATCGGTAAGTTGCTGTTTGACCGCACCCTGCAGCATGCGTTGGATGAAGGTTGCACGGGCATGATGTGGCAGGTACTGGAGTGGAATCAGCCGGCCATCAACTTCTACAAAAAGTACAATGCTAAACTGGACGATGAATGGACTAATTGCAGCCTGGAACGCGATCAAATCCTGGCTTTGGTGGCAAGAGGTCACTAATACGCAGTCGAGCGACCATTCTTTTCAACACGCTCAACACGCACTTCATTGGTCATTGTGGTCTCCAACAGCCATAAATTGCCTTTACTGTCAACCATACCACCCGAGGGTGCCCATGGCCACGAGGTCTTATAGGCGATACGTTCCTTTCCATCGGAACCGAATTTCTTGACAAGCCGCTCGCTCATCACGGCTGCATAGAGATTACCTTGCGGGTCATACCAAATTCCCATCACAGCGTTTTGATTGTCCGTCGAGGACTTAACCCATTGCTTGTTGGCAATTTTGGAAGCAATCGTATACACCTTCCCACCGGCATCAATCTTCTTGAGATCCTGAAAGTCGATAAGATAGAGGGAGCCGTCGGGTAATGCTTCCACCTTTCGTATGTTTTCAAAGCATTCGCTGCTGACAGGCCTTGTTACCTTGTCCACACCCCGCTTGACTACCTGCTGGCATGGCTTTGACCGGTCGGCCCAGTACATATTGCCGTGGTGATCACGGACGAAACTGTAGTTTTCAAGGAATCCTTCCGTATCGGGAATGACCTTTTCAATCTGGCCGGATGGCGATAACCGCCATACGTAATGACCCCATGTATCTCGCTTGTCTCCATTATACCACAGGTGTTCGCCGTAAAGAAACCCTTGTTCGTCCAGGTATAGCTCATGGGTATGCACGTTGGGGACTGCTACTGTTTTTTGTCCCGACGGAGTGATCTTCCAGACTTGCTTGAGATCGGTATAGAACACGTTGCCGCGGCTGTCTTCAACGATTCCAACCCCTGGGTGTGAGAAGCCGGCCGAGCAAAGGATGGTGAACGCGAAGGTGAATACTGATCTCATGGGTT
This sequence comes from Cyclobacteriaceae bacterium, assembly GCA_041912235.1. Classification (GTDB taxonomy): domain Bacteria; phylum Bacteroidota; class Bacteroidia; order Cytophagales; family Cyclobacteriaceae; genus ELB16-189. Next base: position 20,899 of record JAYRNL010000148.1, on the reverse strand, counting down.
CAGCGATAGCCCGGAATGTTCTTGCCCAGAATGATATCACGACGGCCGGTCCACACACCTTCATCATCTTTGGTTAGCCGGATGATCCCATTTCCTCCCCGCCCTTCCTGACGACGTCTTTCCTCGGCAGTCAGCAGGGGGTCATCGTCAAACAGGTATTCATCGATGTAATAGTAGTTGCCATTGGGCTCAAGAATGATCGGATGAATGTGTTGCGCTGCCCGGTTGTCAGGATAGGCCCCGGGTCGTATGGTGCTGAATTCATAGCGGCCTTGGTTATCGGTTTTCATCCAACCGCGCAGGTGACCGTGCCGTTTGGAAACGCCTTGGTCAGGTCCGGGAACGTACAATCCTTTTTGATTGGTGTGATACACATAAAGCACAACACCCGCGGCAGGAGTCTTGCCATCTGCCTTATAGATAGTTCCGCGCATCACCAAAGGCTCACCGGGTTCTGCACCATCCACCATGCGTATGGACCAATTCAGTCGCCCCGGTTTTCCATCAAACATCCATTCACAGCCCTCACACTGCCCAATCAAGGTCTGAGCATAGCTGTTTAGCGAAATCATCGCCAGGAGGCCGATAAAAAGGAAACTTCGCATGTTGAGGTTTATGACTGTATACGAATCTTTTCCGGTCCGGATATGGGGAACCATCAGTATTTGATTGAAAATTTTGCAATAAATTCAACGCATGAATGAAACAGACCTTGGCAAAAAGCCCCTCACACCCGAGGAGGAGAAACAAAGAAAGGAGTTTAAGAAAGGTAAAAAGGAGCTGAGCCTTGAGCGGGTCCGGCTGGCCCTTGAGCGACTTCAACTTGCCTGGCTGCGGACCGCAATCACCTTCATCGCACTTGGATTTACGGCTTACCGCTTCTACTATGATCGTGTATCACAGGGTGACAGCCCGATTTCGCACTTCTTCAATGGCCGAGTCATCGGCCCATTCCTGATATTTGTCGGTTTCCTTGGACTTTCCCAGGCGACATGGCAGCACCGCAAGAACTGGGATAGACTTGGCAGGTACTACCCGGGGATGTCTTACTCGGTGGCCCTGATCCAGTCCTACCTGGTCCTTCTCTTTACCTTTATATTGCTCTTCTTCGTGATTTTCAAACTATAGACACGCCTCAGGAGACCTCCTCGAGCAACGTGCGAAAAGAAACGGCCTTGTCGCCAAATTTTTTCTTGGCCTCCTCGCGCAGCGACGGCGCAAAATTGTCCAGGTATTGCTCTATCTGACTAATGGACCTTGCCTGGTATTGAATAGCGTATGAGACCGTATCGTCCTCACCGGCGGAAAGCACACGATACATCCGATACCCTACAAATAGCTGGGTTTTCATTACATCGGGGATATGAATTTCCTTCATCCAGATTACCCATTCCTGTTCGATGTGCTTATCGACTCCCGTGGTGACATTGTAGATGAGCATCTTCAAAAGTAATTCCCTGATCAGGGACTACAAAGAGGTGCCTAGGACGTTTGTCGCTGAGAATAGCGTTGACCCAGGAAAAGCGCGGTAAGAACCAGGAGCGTCCCTGTCACGGTGTACCCCGAAATGGGTTCGTCCAGAAGAATGGCCGCGAAAGTCAGCCCAAAAATTGGACAGAGGAATAGCCACAGGGAGGCTTTCACCGCATCCAGCTTAAGCAGATGAAGCCACAGCTGAACCGCGCCAATTGATACGGGAACTACCAGCCAGAAGACGCTTCCCCAGAACCGGGCATCAAAGTGACTAACGCGCCGGGGAAGAAAGGCAAATGGCAGGAGCAGCAAACCGCCGATCAGGACCTGCCAGCCATTGATTGAAGTTCGGGAGAGGTTCCACTTCACGCGGGTGTAGTAAACCGAGCTAAACGAATAGGCTATCATGCAGAGCGCCATCAGCGAAATGCCCAGAACACTGGCATAACTGTTTAACAGGAGGGGATACGACACCGTGGCCACGCCGACGATGCCGATGAAAATGCTGACCCATTGCATGGACGATACGCGGATGCGCAGCCAAAGCGCGGTCATGGCCCCGATGAGTAAGGGGTTCAAGGCAAGCGCAATTGACGTGACGCCGGCGGTCACTTCCTCAAGCGCCACGATGAAAATGCCCAGGTAAAGGGTGGTATTGAAAGCGCCAAAAATGATAAGATGCAGCCACTCTTTTCCTTTGGGGATACGGTCGCGCTGAATGAATAAGGACCACATCAATAGCAACCCGCCGGCAATGAGGAAGCGCACCGTGAACATGACCAGTCCTTCAGCCGACACCAGCCCGATCTTGGCTGCAGACGACGCCGACGACCAAAGCACGGCAAAGGCAAATCCGGTAAGAAGGTACTTAAAGGAAAATGAAGAGGAGGGCATCAGCCGTGTTTGAAAACCGGATCAGTCGGTTACATAATCGCGCAGGTATTCAAAATAAGGGCTCAGATCGCCATTTTCGGCAATGGTGGCCCGGGCGATAATTTTTTCGGGATCTTCCTCCAGCAGCGGTCGGAGGATGCGATCGATCAGATCGTGGCCAAATTCTTCAGACGCGCTGCGCGGCAATTCGCAGGGTAGATTATCGATGGCCATCACCGTAATATGATCAGGTCCGCTCAGCGGTGGTAATAATTTGCCTGTCCGGGGATCGTAATCATAGAGCGGATCATCAATCGAGGTGGCTCGCTTGGTGCTGGGCACGGAGCCGTTGATGTCGCACGTGATATCGGCTATAACCCGAATTTTGAAATCGGGAGAGCGCATGTCTGCTTCGGTGAACAACACCGGAGCCTGGGGATTCCAAAAAGCTCCGGCCAACAGGAGATCGGTCACTTTGGTGAAATCCGAAAAAGTTGAACGGTATTTGCCCGGCTCCTTGTGAAATTCATCGCGATTGAAGTGGCCTCCGCCCGTCCGCACATGGTAGTCGGCACTTCCCAACTGAACATATACTGGTTCATCAAAACTCCGGGTAAGGAATTCGACTGGACTCACTTTTCGGATTCCGGCGGTATCGAGAGTTTCCATGGCGCCTTTCGCCACACGGCCTGCACCGGTCAAGGCAATTTTTATGTTGGGAAGTTTAACCTTCCTGAGCTCCAGTTTGAGGTCATTGATATCAAAGCATTCGAAGGCCCGGCGCAGGCTGAATAATTTGTACCGGTTTCCATAGGTCAGCAATCCGTTGAAGGCCCCTACGATCCCCGCAAATCGACCAAAAGCGACCAGGCGATTACCTTGCGTATCTTTCAAGGCTTCGTAATCAATGAGGCGAATCTTTTTCTTCAGAATCTCCTGCAACAGTTTCTTGTTGTGCGGCTGCTTCTTCAGCGTGTGGGAAAAAAAGAGGTAGGTCTTGTTGGCGATCAGATCTGGAATCTGAACTTCCTTGATCCCCATGAGAATGTCGCAGGAAGCCAGGGATTGGACCACAGGAATACCAACTTCGGTATATTCTTCGTCCTTGAACGCGCGCACCGGGCTCGACTGGCAAAGCACAATAACCTGGGGAAAGCGCTGAACGATTTCTTCCGTTTGCAGTGGCGTAAACGGCACGCGTTTGTCGGGTGGGATTCTTCCTTCACGGACCAATCCAATGGTGATGCTTTTCATGTGTTCCCGGATCAGCGGGCAATGAGGGTAAAAATACTCAGTTCCGGGGAGACCTTTGCCAAATGAAGTATCTTTAACCGATGAGCTATACTGCGCTTGTGGTGGGATGGATTGTCTATTTTGTTTTGCACAGCGGACTGGCCATGACCTCAGTGAAAAAAGCCGCTGAGCGATTGATGGGCAACGGGTTTCGATATTACCGGCTTGGCTATTCGATCATTTCTACAGTTGGGTTGATCCTGCTGTTGATGCTCAGCGGGAGCATAAAAGCAGACTATTATTTTCATCCAGATGGATTGCTGCGGTATGTGAGTTTTGTGTTTACTGCCTTTGGTGTGATCCTGATCCAGGTATCCTTCAGGCAATACAAACTAAGTTCCTTCATAGGTTTGGCGCCGGAGCGGCATGGACTCCGCCGGGACGGAATACTCGGCTGGATACGACACCCCATCTATTCGGGGCTTATCCTCATCATCGTGGGATTCTTCTTGTTTATTCCGAATACGCCCACGTTGACTTCATGTATATGCATGCTTGTCTATTTACCAATTGGCATATGGCTGGAAGAACGGAAGTTGGTCAGGGAGTATGGTCAGGCGTACGAAGCGTACCGGAGAGAAGTACCTGCCTTGATTCCCCGGTGGTCGCGATTGACAGCCTCCTAACCTTCGAACAGTCCGCCAAGCAGTGAGCTGGCTTCCTTCCTTCGGTTGGATCCGTATGGTGACAGGGCCTGTACGAGCTTCCGGATCGGCATCGATTGGAGCCAAACCCGGCCTGTGCCACGCAGCGTGGCAAGAAAGATTCCTTCCCCGCCAAAGATCATGGACCGCAGGCTGCCCGATGTCTCCACATCAAAGTCGATTTGCGATTCGAATGCGACCACACAACCTGTATCCACTCGCAAGGTTTCGCTGTTCAAGGTCCGTTCAATAACGGTTCCGCCGGCATGGATGAAGGCCTTGCCATCGCCTTGTAATTTCTCCAGTATAAACCCTTCACCGCCGACGAGTCCCGCGCCGATCTTACGGTTGAAAACGATGGTCAGCTTGGTTCCAAAGGCGGCGCAAAGAAATCCGTCTTTTTGGACTATCAACTCGTTGTTTGGGCTGGCCGAAAGATCGACAGGTATAACGGTTCCGGGATAGGGTGCTGAAAACCCGACTTTGGCTTTGCGATTGCCACGGTTGGTGAAATGAGTCATGAAGAGCGATTCACCTGTTAATACGCGGCTACCGGCAGAGAGCAGTTTGTCGAAGAGACTTTGGTTGGGGGATGAGCCGTCACCCATCTTGGCTTCGAATTGAATGCCTTCTTCCATGAACAGCATGGCCCCGGCTTCGGCAATCACCGTCTCGAGAGGATCAAGCTCGACTTCTACAATTTGAATACTCTCTCCCTTGATTTGATAATCAATGACGTGTGAATTCATGGCAGCTAAACTGGTTTACTTCTTGCCCTCGCCCTTCTTCTTCCGGAGGTCGTGTTCCCGTTGTTCGGTAAGTTTCTTGTCCTCTACATTTTCATCGAGAAAAGTGTTGATCTTTTCGATGTCCATGCTGGATTTGATCTCACCGAATGAATCGATGGAAACTTCCAGACCGCTCAGGTTCTTATGAACGCGGGGCTTGCGGCCGGGTTGCGATTTTTTCTTAGCCATGCGTCAATGAGTTGTGACAGTTAACGCTGACAGGGCCTGATCGATGCGAGTGGCGGTTTCTTCTCCCCCCAGAATCTCAATGGTTTGCATAAGGTCGGGGCCACTCATGCCGCCGGTAATGGAAATGCGCAGGGCCGCCAAAACCTGCCCCGGCTTGATGCCTTTGGCCGCACAGGTCTCGTCTAGCAGCGACTTCGCAAGTTCACCGGGTAGCGTTGGCAACGCACTCACTTTTCCCCGATATTCTTTGAGAACCGCGACGGCTTCAGGCGTCCATTTCTTGGCAACGGCCGCCGGATCATACGCAACGGGCGGAATAAAGAAGAGCTTGCCTTGATTCCAAAGGTCGGCCGGGAAGGTAATTCGCTCTTTCAACAATGCAGTTATCCGGAGGGCGAGGTCGGGCGTACAGGATTGACCTTCTTTGCGCAAGGCATCCAGCAGGTAGGCGGCAAGGGTTTCATCCGGCAGCGCCCGAAGGTAGTGCTGGTTGAACCATTGTGCTTTTTGAATGTCAAATTTGGCGCCGGCCTTTCCGACTCGCTCGAGCGAGAAAGCCTTGACAAGTTCCTCGACAGCGAATACTTCCTGAGGCGTTCCAGGATTCCAACCAAGAAGGGCAAGGAAATTCACCAAGGCCTCAGGGAGGTATCCGCTTTCGCGGAAACCCACGGATGTTTCGCCGGTGCGCGGGTCCGTCCACGTAAGGGGAAAGATGGGGAATCCCATCCTGTCGGCATCGCGCTTGCTAAGCTTGCCATTACCGTCTGGCTTCAGGAGCAGGGGAAGATGGGCGAAACGCGGCATTTGTTTTTCCCAGCCAAAGAAGCGGTACAAGAGTACATGATGAGGCGCCGAAGGCAGCCATTCCTCTCCCCGAATCACATGCGTAATCTTCATGAGGTAGTCGTCCACCACATTGGCAAGGTGATACGTCGGCATACCGTCAGATTTCATCAGGACCTTGTCATCCAGCAGGTTCGTCATCATTCGTACTTCACCGCGGATCAGATCAGTGAGCGCCACCTCTTCACCGGCGGGGACTTTCAACCGAATGACGTAATGACCTTCCGATGTCAATTGCTTCACGTTGTCAGCTGGCAACGTGAGCGCATTTCTCATCGTAAGCCGGGTCGTGCTGTCATATTGGGCATTGGGCATCTGCTTGCGCATGCCTTCCAATTCATCTTCGGTGTCGAAGGCATAATAGGCATAACCTTTGTCCACCAGTAGTTGGGCATACTGCTGGTAAATGGCTTTGCGCTCAGATTGACGGTATGGTGCATAAGGTCCGCCTACGCCCACGCCCTCATCAATGGTAATTCCCGCCCAGGCCAGCGATTCAAGAATGTATTCCTCGGCACCGGGGACATACCTATTTTGGTCTGTGTCTTCGATACGGAGAATCATGGTGCCTCCTGTCTGTCGCGCCAGGAAGTAATTGTACAGGGCAGTGCGGATGCCGCCAATGTGCAGTGCACCTGTGGGGCTTGGAGCAAAACGGACACGAACGCTCATAGAAAATTCGGGGGACCAAAGGTACGAATTACGCTACGATCCGATGGAGCGCTTCGCGGGTTTGCTTCAATTGAATGAAGAAGTTGGACCACGCGATGAGATAGATGGCCGCCAAAATCAACACCCCCCCCAAAGGGATCCATAACTCCCGGTATTGATAACTCAGGAAAAGAGAGCCAAGAATGATCAATAGGGTCCAAAGTTGAAGCAGCAACCGCATGGTCGGAAACAAGGCGTAGCGCAAAAGCAGGATGGTGCCTGACGAAGATTCCTCGATTTGTCCAATGACAAGGGGTAGGTAATGATTTTGCCGCCTTGAGCGCAACGAAATCCGGAACCGTTCCGGCATGATCCATCCCGTGAATACCCATTCCGGCTCGTCGGGTTGAAGAAAGGGCTTGTTGGAGGTGCTGGCCGTCAAACGTTGAAGAATGTCACGGGCGCTCCACCGCAAGACAAGCGTTTCACGGAAATTCGGCAGCAGAGAAATCACTTCACGGCAATACAGGAGATTTCCACGTTAACATCTTTTGGCAGCCGGCTTACCTCTACCGTTTCACGGGCGGGCGGTTCGGAAGCAAAATAAGAGCCATAGACGGCATTCACCTTCGGGAAGTTGTTCATGTCCTTGAGGAAGATGGTGGTCTTGACCACATGCGGAAAATCAAATTGTGCCGCACTGAGGACATCGCGGATATTCTTCATCACCTGGTGAGCCTCTTCTTCAATGGAGCCGTTTATCAGGTTACCGGTGGCCTGCTGAATGGCGATCTGGCCAGACACAAAGAGCATGTTACCCGCCTGGATGGCCTGGCTGTATGGACCTATCGGGGCAGGGGCAGAAGATGAAAAGACGACAGTTTTAGCCATGTGATTCTTACTTTTACGAATAGTCAAATATCAGCATTTCAGGGTACAATCGCTTTCAATGATTTTCAGGGCATGAATTTACTCGTGATTGGCGCCGACAAGCAGGCTGTTGAGTGCAGGCAAAAATTCGGAAATAGTCACCGGGTTGAACAGGCTGAACATGCGGAGGCTGCCATGCCCAAGATCCCATCGGCCGACGTAATCTTCGACTTCATGACGCCCTCAGACGCCACATACGGGCGAATTTATCCGAGAGAACTTGTGTGCCCTGTCTTTTTTGACGCCTCGATCACCAGACTTTCTGATGTGCTCATTCACCTTCCCTGGCTGAGGAATCAGTCCTTTGGTTTTTGCGGGCTACCCACATTAATTAACCGTGATTTGCTTGAGGTGTCCGTTCCCTCCGGGGGAGAAGTGGTGAAACTGGAAGAGGTGTGCCAGAAAATGGGCACAGCGTTTCGTGTAGTGAGCGATCAGGCAGGAATGGTGACGCCGCGTATCATTTGTATGATCATCAATGAGGCCTTCTTCACCCTGGAAGAAGGTACAGCGAGCAGGGCTGACATCGATCTCGCAATGAAACTTGGCACGAACTATCCGTGGGGCCCCTTTGAATGGGCTGATCGCATGGGGTTATCCAGTGTGGTTCAGGTCTTGACGGCGTCTCATCGCGACAGTGGAGACGATCGTTATAAGGTTTGCCCTTTGCTGCTTAAGGAGGCAGCGGGTGACAGGTCGAGTTTAAGGTAGGTAGTGCCCGCGTTGGGGTTGTCGTAGTAGGCAGGGATTTCCACAAAGCCCAATGCCTGGTACAGCGCGCGAGCCTCTTCCATGGTTTTCAGCGTATCAAGGATTACGGATTTGTAGCCGGCCGTTTGGGCTCCTTCTATGATCCGCTGCACAAGTAGCCGTCCAATCGCCTTGCCCCGGAACTCGGGACGAACATACAGGCGTTTCATCTCGGCGGCCATCGGATGGAGTGGTGATTTCAGGGCACGCATGGCGCAACACCCGGCAATCAGGCCTTCACAGGTTGCCAGCAAAAGCATCCCTGAGGGCTCCTGGTAATGACCCGGTAGTTCGCGGAGTTCTTCTTCAAAGTTCTGAAAGCAAAGATCAACGTCTAGACTCCTGGAATACTCCTGGAACAGCGCCCGGATCGCATCCAGCGCCGGGATATCCGAGGCGACAACCTTTTTAATTTCCAGCCTCATAGGACAACGTTGCCTTCAATGCAGGTCACCACGTCACCGCCTACCCAAATATCGGATCCAATCTTATCGAGAAAGATTCTACCGCTTCGCCTGAGTGCTGTTCCTTGCGAAGCGACATAGTGATCGGGAGCCAAACCGGCCTCCATCAGCCATTGGGCAATAGCGGCATTGAGGCTTCCTGTGACTGGATCCTCTGGAATACCCAGCGTAGGAACAAAGGCGCGAATTTCAAATTGAATGTCATTGCCCGCCGGTTGAGGGCCAACGACCCCCAGCGGAACGGTTAGTTTGCCGAAGTCGGGGAGAAGTTCCAGGACCTCTTGGGCCGAGCGAAGAACAATAGCGCACCATCCGGGGCCATTGTCCACCCATTGGTGTGCGTGGATTTGCTGACGGGAAATGTGAAGACAGGTGCAAATTTGCTTCAACAACTCATCATCGAGGGGACCCGTTCGTCGCCGGGGCGGAGCGGCGAAGGCCAGTCGTGAGCCGTCGCGCCTGATCTTCACCAGTCCAACGCCGCATTCCTGTATGATAAATCCCGGTGATTTTGATTTGCCTCCCGCCGAGAGCCAGGAATGACAGCTTCCAAGCGTCGGATGTCCTGCGAAGGGCAATTCACTATCGGGTGTGAAAATGCGAACGCGATAATCAGCCCCGGGATCGGTTGGAGGAAGGAGAAAAGTTGTCTCCGACAGGTTGGTCCAACGCGCAAAAGCAGCCATTTGCTCTTCGTCAAGGCCAGAGGCATTATGCACAACGGCGAGGGCATTGCCTTTCAAGGGGACGCTCGTAAAGACATCCACCTGATGAAATTGTCGACGGATACTCATGGAATCAATAGTACCGTTAGGGGTAGCTGATTCTCAAGGTACCAAATAGCCCTGATCGGGGACGATTCCCGGGTTATGAAATTACTTACCAACGAACGAGAACCAGCGTCCGATTATTATTCCACCGTGACTGACTTGGCCAGGTTCCGGGGTTGATCCACGTTACAACCGCGCATGACAGCGATGTGGTAAGAAAGAAGTTGAAGAGGGATGACGGAAATAAGCGGCATCAGGGGCTCAACCGTGGGAGGCACTTCGAGCGTGAATTCAGCCATGGTAGGAATCTGCTTGTCGCCTTCGGTCACCACGGCGATTACCCGGCCCTTTCGGGCTTTCACCTCCTGAATATTGGAAACCACTTTCTCGTACGAACTGTCTTTGGTAGCAATGAAACACACCGGCATCTCCTGATCAATAAGGGCTATGGGCCCATGCTTCATTTCGGCGGCTGGGTATCCCTCGGCGTGAATGTATGAGATCTCCTTCAGCTTGAGGGCACCTTCAAGGGCAACCGGAAAGTTGTAACCGCGTCCCAGGTAAAGGAAGTTGCTGGCGTCCTTGAATTCCCTGGCCAGCTTCTTGATCTGGTCATTAAGGAGAAGGGCCTTTTCCACTTTTGACGGAATCTGCTCCATCTCCACGAGCATTTCATGGAATTTCTGTTCCGTGATGGTGCCTTTGTGGCGGGCGACAATCAACGCGATCATGTTGAGCACCGTAAGCTGCGCAGTAAAGGCCTTGGTGCTGGCTACGCCAATTTCAGGACCTGCGTGGGTGTAAGCGCCCGCGTGGGTTGCCCTGGGAATCGAGGAGCCGACGACATTGCACACCCCGAAAATGATAGCCCCCTTTGATTTGGCAAGCTCGATGGCAGCGAGTGTATCGGCGGTTTCACCTGACTGCGAGATAGCGATCACCACATCGCCCTCACGGATGATCGGATTGCGATAGCGAAATTCTGAGGCGTATTCTACTTCCGTCGGGATTCGGCAGAACTCTTCGAAGAAGTATTCGGCAACGAGGCCGGCATGCCACGAGGTTCCACAGGCAACGATCAAAATACGGTCGGCATGAACCAATTTCTGTATGTAGTCCCTCAGTCCCCCCAAAATCAATCGATTTGACGCGGCGTCCAACCGACCTCGCATACAATCCTGAATGGAACGAGGCTGCTCAAAAATCTCTTTCAGCATGAAATGCTCGTATCCGCCTTTCTCGATGGCCTCCAGTTCTATATCGATGGTTTGGATATAGGGGGTAAGAGGCAAGTTGGCCACGTTCTTGATGGTGAGCTTTCCGTTGTCGACAATGGCAATTTCCTGGTCATTGAGAAACACAACTTCGTTGGTGTACTCCACGATGGGAGTGGCATCGGAGGCCATAAAGAATTCGCCTTTACCTACGCCGACAACCAACGGGCTTCCTTTGCGTGCGGCGATGAGCATATCGGGATTGTCGAATGAAATGACAACGATGGCGTAGGCGCCAACCACGCGGGTGAGGGCAAGCCGTACCGCCTCATCCAGTGAACATTTCTCTTTTTCCTGGATGTCTTCAATGAAATGAATGAAAACTTCGGTATCCGTTTCGCTAAGGAAGCTGTGTCCTTTGCGAATCAATTCCTGCTTCAGCGAGCCGTAGTTTTCGATAATGCCGTTATGGATAATGGCCAACTTCTTGGTGGCTGAATAATGGGGGTGAGCGTTTTCGTCGCTCGGCTCACCGTGAGTGGCCCACCGGGTATGGCCCATACCGATGTGGCTTTCCAAATCAAGCCCTTTCAGGTAAGACTCAAGCTCAGAAACTTTGCCTTTCTTCTTGTACACGTTCAGCGCTCCATTCATCAGGGCGATGCCCGTGCTGTCATAGCCCCTGTATTCGAGACGCTTCAATCCTTTGATGATAACATCACTGGCCTGACGCTGTCCGACGTATGCTACAATGCCACACATGTTAAGGAAGAGTGGTTAACGGTCTTGAATAATAGATCCTGAGCTTGGCAGAGGAAGGAGATAGCTTGAGGGCGCTGATCGACTTGTAAAATTCATTATCGACGGGATGCATGGCAAATGCCCGCGCCCGGTGTTTGGCGCTTTTATACGCAATAATCTGTTGGAAAAACTCCGTCATAATCGTGGATCCAACTTTGCCGGTAGTTTGATCTATCGTTGCCGTATTGCCGGTAAGTTCATTCAGTATGGCCACACGGGTCTCGTCGGTTCCGGATGCCAAAGGGACAACACCTGAGGAGATTTTCGCGAGGTAAGGGTCGTTTATTTTCACCGCAACATCATTGATTACCGTGTCGAGGTAAATGCTTCGAAACCGGTTCAACGAATCAAGGAGAAGCATTTCAAAGGTCTTTGGGTTTCTTCCGGTATACGTGTTGTCGATCACCATTTCCGCCTGGTTAATTACCGCATGCTGAACCGTGTCGAAATACTCATAAACTTTGGCCAGGTCAAACTTAGCCATAATACCAGTGCCGCATTGAACGTACAGGTTATTGTCTGAAGTCACGAAGTCCTCGAATGGCTGAATTCCATCCAGCACGCTGCCGCTTCGATTGGGTTCAAGGACGGAGTAACTCACAATAGGATTCAGCTGATTGCTGGTGGTTGAATAATAAATGGGGAACTCAACGGTGACCACCGTAGAGCTCTCCACGTATTTCAGGATAAGTTTGGAATCCTTCTCGCTGGGCGTCGGCAGGGTGTAAACGGGTGTGAAACCTATGATCTTGTCGCTCGCCGGCATGGTGACAGCAAAGCCCTTGTAGCGGTTGCTGAAGTCGTTGAAATTATCAAAAATGTTCCGGTCATTGATGAGATCGTCCAGAAGTTGTTGACCCAGTGTGGTGTTCGTCAGACGAATCGGAATGGAAAGGAACAGGTCATTGGTAAGATCATTGTCAGAGGCAAGCGCCCACCCGTTGCTCATCTCCAGCGGTCCTATGGCGAAAGTTGTATCGCCGACCACGGTGGGATCATAAGCGGTTTGCGTGCCACTGTAGTACAGGTGGTCCGGTGTCATTTGCTCAATGAGCTGATGCACGTTAACCTTCAGATCCGTGCTGTCGGTTGAGCCGAAGGAATAATAGTCAAACTTAAGTTGCAGCGTCAAGGATTGGAAGACAGCGGCTGAGGAAGGAAAGGCAGTCTGAATGGGTGGTGAGAAATTGAAGAAGGCTTTAGCCTCGAGGGTTCCGAGGTCGGCATCGGTGGTCGTGCCAATGAGCAGACGAGACAGATCATCGTTGGCGATATTCTGCGTGCTGATGGGCTCGTGAAGAATGACGCTGTAATCCAGCGGGATCTCAATGTACCGGGTACCCAATCGGGGATCTTTGCGAAAGCCGACGAGCGCAGCGTCGTCTTTGCACGATAAGAAGAGAAGGAAAACCCAGGCGAGCGAAAGGGCTACCGACTTAACCGGCAAGCTCGGTATACAGGTTATAAAACGACTCGGTATAGTTGTCGTCCTTCTCGATGGTTTCAACTTTCTTTTCTTTTATTTTCTTAACTAAACCTTCCAGCTTCTTATTGTCTCCGGCAACGGAAACTACGTCTGCAAATTGGGCCCCCAATTTAATAAAGCCCTCGTAATCCCCGGTCTTTAAGTGACCCAGCATGTTGTCCTCAATGTCCATCATCTTCACCTTGCCCATCAAATCGCCTTTAAACTTGTGGGTGAAGCTGTTATTGTAAATGGTAAATACCGTCTTCGTATTCTTGAACAGCGGATCGTTCTTGTAAGTGGTTTTCAGGTAGAGCGGAATGAAACTGGTGATCCAGTCGTTGCAATGCACAATATCGGGGCCCCATCCCAGCTTGCGGACGGTTTCAATCACGCCTTTGCAGAAAAAGATCGCGCGCTCATCGTTGTCTTCATAAAACCGGTTTTCCTTGTCATGAAACATGGACTTCCGGTGAAAATAGTCTTCGTTGTCAATGAAATACACCTGGAGTTTCGCGTTGGGAATGGAGGCCACCTTGATGATCAGGGGCTTCTCTTCATCCCCCACAGAGATGTTGATTCCCGAAAGGCGCACCACCTCGTGGAGGCGGTTCTTCCGTTCGTTGATTAAGCCGAAGCGGGGCACCAGGATTCGGATCTCCATGCCCTTTTCCTGCATGGCTTGCGGCAGTTTCCGGACAAACTCGGCAACCTCGGAGGTCTGCAAAAAAGGATTGATTTCACTGGCAACGTAGAGAATCCGGAGCTTCGACATATTCGTGTTTTTTTAGAGAAACGAGGGCACAAAGATACGGTAAATCCAACCGGTATTCAACTCAGGCTCAATTATTAAGCCTATATTTGCTCCCTTCCAAAATAAGGGCTTGGAATGCAGATTTTCACGGAGATCAAGGCTTTGCAAGCCCACCTGCTGACGCTTCGCTCCACGCATTCTACGGTAGGATTCATACCCACCATGGGGGCACTGCATGAAGGACACCTGAGCCTCCTCCGTGCTGCACGCAAGGAAAACACAATCACCGCCTGCTCGATTTATGTCAATCCGACACAGTTCGGCAATCCGGAAGATCTTGAGAAATACCCGAGGACACTGGAAGCCGATTTGGACTTGCTGAGGAAAGAGAATTGTACCCTGGCTTTCTGCCCCGATAACCACGAGATGTACAATCACCCGGCCCCTATAGCCATACATTTTCCCGGGTTAGATAACGTGCTGGAAGGAGAATTTCGCCCGGGGCATTTCAGCGGCGTCGCTCAGGTGGTTTCCAAATTATTTCACATCGTGTCGCCCGACCGTGCCTACTTTGGAGAAAAGGACTTTCAGCAGGTAATGATCGTGCGGAGGTTGGTGAAAGCGCTTAGCTTCAACGTAGAAATAGTTTCATTGCCGACGGTACGGGAGGTGGACGGATTGGCCATGTCCTCACGAAATCAACGTTTGTCAGCCATCGAGCGAAAGCAGGCGACCGTTCTTATTGCCAGCCTGAAACACGCACGAAACAGGCTCCTTCAGGGCCATTCCCTGGAAGAGGCAAAAACTGAAGTCCGGGAAATGTGTTCCGCGCAAAACGTGATGCTGGACTATCTTGCACTGGCCGATACAAAAGAATTTAACTTACTGAACGAGGTAACCGATTCACCGAACGCCGTGCTACTTATGGCGGCAAAGGTGGGCCCCGTGCGGTTAATTGATAACCTGAGGGTTTAGACCGATTAGGCTATGCAGCGATTACGAGCATATTTTCAATACTTCGTCATGATCTGCCTCACAGCCGTGTTGCTCTGGTTGTCGTTGCGTGGCCTGAACGTGGGCGAGGGAGAAGACAAATTTGAGTTTATCTGGAAGGCCTGGCTGAGTTCGTCGAAAAGCTACCTGCTGCTGATGGTGGTTGTCGCCTACATCAGTCATGTGCTTCGGGCGGAACGCTGGCGAATGCTGCTCAAGGCGACAGGAAACCGGGTTAACTTGACGAACAGTTTCCTCTCGCTGATGGTGGGATACCTGGTCAACCTCGCCATTCCCCGCGGAGGCGAAATCTCCCGTTGTTATAATCTCCTCAAACTGGAAAAGACCCCGGTTGAGGTTTCGTTTGGAACCGTGGTGGTGGAGCGAATTGTTGACGTGCTCTCCCTGCTGCTGGTCATTGCTATGGCTTTTGTGGCGGAGTGGGATAAGTTGATGAGCTTTCTCAATTCACTGGGAATCGGTTCGGCCGAAGGAAAGTCCTTTCGTGTGCCTGCGTGGGCATTCGCGGCTGTGCTTGGAGTGATCGTTCTGGTTGGCGTGATCTATGCGTTCCGGAAAAACCCCAGACTGCACAAGATACTTGAAGGATTTCGCACGGGACTGCTTTCCGTATTTCAAATGGAGAACAAATGGCTCTTTATTCTTTATTCTCTCGCTATTTGGTTTCTCTACTTCCTGATGAGTTACACGGTAATACTCGCCTTTGATACCACCCGCGAACTGGGGCTGGGTGCTGTGCTCACCCTCTTTGCCCTGGGTGCGATCGCCATGGCGGCCCCGCTTCCTGGCGGCACAGGCTCCTATCATACCATTGTGCCTCTCGGCCTGGTCATGCTTTACCAGTTGCCGCAAGCAGAAGCCATCGCCTTTGTTTTCATTTTCCATGCCTGGCAAACCGTGACCATGATTGCTGGCGGGGTTTTATCTTTGATCGCCAGTTACTGGATTATCCGATGGAGAGGACAGCCGACAAAATAATGAACCTTCCGGAGGCCAAGGCGCAGGTGGAAGCCTGGAAACGCCAGGGCAAACGTGTGGTCTTTACCAACGGATGCTTCGACCTCTTGCACCTCGGCCATGTTGATTACCTGGAAAAAGCCCGCAATCTTGGCGATGCCTTGGTGGTTGGTCTGAATACGGATGACTCGGTAAGCCGGTTCAAAGGACCGCAGCGACCCATTCAGGACCAGCAATCCAGGGCAAGGGTGATGGCCGCATTGGAGCCCGTAGACCTCGTGGTCTATTTTAATGAAGACACTCCACTGAACCTTATTTCTGAGCTATTGCCACAGGTTTTGGTAAAGGGGAGTGACTATTTGGCAGAAAACATCGTTGGCGCAGATGTTGTTAAAAGGGCAGGAGGGGTTGTAAAGACCATTGAGTTTGTGCCAGGGTATTCCACAACCCGCATTGTAGAGAAAATAAAAACAACGTAACCTTATACTATGGGATTCGGAGCATTAATAATTGGTGGTTTCTTCATGCTGGTGGGCTGGATGGTAAGCTCTCGATTGAAAAGCAAGTTCAAGGAGTATTCCCAGGTTCACCTCAGCAAGGACCTTACCGGGGCGGAGGTCGCCCGCCTCATGTTGGCAGACAACGGCATTCACGATGTTCAGGTGGTAAGCGTGGAAGGCCAGCTCACCGATCACTATAATCCGGCCACCAAGACAGTGAATTTGAGTGAGGGAGTATACCATGGGCGAAATGCCGCGGCCACGGCCGTCGCCGCCCATGAATGTGGGCATGCCGTCCAGCACGCAAGCGCCTATTCGATGTTGCAGTTCCGGTCGGCCATGGTTCCGATTCAGAACATAAGCGCAAGCGTGCTCAACTTCATTTTTATGGCCATGATTTTCGGGGGATTTTTCGCCGGTAACATTCTTCCCTGGACTACCGCGTTGCAAATCATGATCGTGTGTTATGGAGTGTTCGCTTTGTTTGCCGTGGTGACGCTGCCAGTGGAATTTGACGCCAGCCGGCGCGCCCTGGCCTGGGTACGCACAAGAAACATTGTAACCACCGGCGAATACGATATGGCTCAGGATGCACTGAAATGGGCTGCCATGACGTATGTGGTGGCCGCCATTGGCGCCATCACCACGCTGGTGTATTATGTGATGATGTATCTCGGCGCAGGCCGTGATGAATAGAACCATCGTCCATTGAAGCATGTTAAAGACCCCGGGAGTACGACCTGGGGTCTTTTGTTTTAGTTTCGCGCAAACGTTAGTAATTTGATTCGACTGAAATCCACCCTTCGAAAATGAACTTTCAACTGACCGAAGAACACCTGGCTGTGCAGCAGGCAGCCCGCGACTTCGCACAAAATGAATTGCTGCCCGGCGTCATTGAGCGTGACAAGAATCAGAAGTTTCCTGTCGAACTCCAGCGACGGATGGGCGCACTGGGCTTCATGGGCATGATGACCGATCCGAAATACAATGGAGGAGGCATGGATACTATTTCTTATGTCCTTGCCATGGAAGAGATTTCAAAGGTGGATGCTTCAGCTTCCGTGATGATGTCGGTTAATAATTCACTGGTTTGCTGGGGCCTGGAAATGCATGGCACCGAGGTCCAAAAGGAAAAGTACCTCAAACCCCTGGCGGCGGGTGAGGTGATCGGCGCGTTCTGCTTGTCGGAGCCGGAAGCGGGTTCCGACGCCACCAGTCAGCGCACAACGGCCGAAGACAAGGGAGACTACTATTTGCTCAATGGAACCAAGAACTGGATCACCAACGGAAGCAGCGCGAGTGTGTACCTGGTCATGTGCCAGACCGATGCGTCAAAGAAACATAAAGGGATCAATTGCCTGATCGTTGAAAGGAGCATGCCGGGGTTTGTGGTGGGCAACAAGGAGGATAAAATGGGAATCCGCGGCAGCGACACGCACTCCCTGATGTTTACCGACGTGAAGGTGCCGAAGGCGAACCGCATCGGTGAGGAGGGTTTTGGGTTCACCTTTGCCATGAGCACGCTTAACGGCGGCCGAATTGGCATCGCCGCTCAGGCTCTTGGCATTGCTGCCGGAGCCAATGAGTTGGCGTTGAAGTATGCCAAAGAACGCAAGGCTTTTGGGAAACTGCTTTGCGACCATCAGGCAATCCAATTTAAGTTGGCCGATATGGCGACCAAGATCGACGCGGCACGATTGCTGATCTGGCAGGCGGCCACATTGAAAGATCAAAAGAAGAATTTCGTGAAAGCCGCAGCGATGGCGAAATTGTTTGCCTCTCAAATTGCGCAGGAGGTTACGACAGAAGCTGTTCAAATTCACGGCGGGTATGGTTATGTTCGCGAATTCCACGTCGAGCGCCTCATGCGTGACGCGAAGATCACCCAGATCTATGAAGGGACTACCGAGATTCAGAAGCTGGTGATTTCACGTGAGTTGTTGCGATAGCCATGCTGCGGGTGTTTGTCCTGGTCTTGATGCCGTTGCTGATCGCCTGCGGTAGTTCCAGAATTCAGGCAATAGATACTCCGTTTGACCAACAGCTGACCAGCCCGCCTCCCCCCGATTATCGGCTGAGTCAATGTTGGGCAGCACTTCCCGACAAACGTGACGCGGCAGACAGTGTGCCGCTCAGATCCAAGCTGAAAGATGAACAGGCGGCGGCTTTGGCGGATGTGTTTTTTGTGCACCCGACGATCTATACGGACAAACCCTATCCCCGGCACCCCTGGAATGCGGATGTGAACGACTCGGTGATGAACCGCCAGATTCAAATCACCACCATTCTAAATCAGGCAACCATTTTTAATGGTTCATGCCGCGTGTATGCTCCATACTATCGTCAAGCGCATCTTTATGCATTCTATACCACCCATGAGGTGGAAGCAAAAAAGGCACTTGAACTGGCCTACCAGGATGTAAAGGCGGCCTTTGTGTATTACCTCCAGCACTACAACCAGGGGAGACCCCTGGTCATCGCATCACATAGCCAGGGAACCTATCATGCGACCCGCCTAATGCAAGAATTCGTCGATGGCAAAGAATTGCAGAATCAGCTGGTGGTGGCCTACCTGGTCGGGAGACCCGTGCCTGCAGACGTGTTCAAGAAGGTTAATCCGGTTGAGCGGCCGGAGGAGACAGGGGTTTGGGCATCCTGGAACACCTTTGCCCGGGGATACATCCCCAGGAACTATGACCGCTATTATCACAAAGCTCTTTCGGTCAACCCGATGCTATGGAATACGTCCGACACGTTTGCCGACAAGGAGATGAACAAGGGAGGAGTAGGACTGAATTTCACCATGATACCTAATCTGACCGACGCTCAAAATCACCAGAATTTGCTCTGGATCAATCGGCCCTATGTGAAAGGCCGGGCATGGCTTAGAACAAAGATCTGGCACAGAGCTGACCTGAATCTCTTTTATCTCAACGTGAGGGAAAATGTTGCCTTACGAATAGAGTCCTTCCTGGCACGGTAGGCACAAAATCACGCAATTGGGTGTAACCCTTGATGCAGGAAAGAAGTATTACCTGACGAATGTCGTCGCCTTCTACGGTGATGATGAGTTACTTTGCCATTGCCGTATGATTGGTAATTACTTTCGATCCACTTTTCGGCTCTTTGGAAAGGAAAGACTATACGTCTTCATTAACACCGTTGGTCTTGCCGTGGGCATGGCCACCTGCTTCCTGATTTATGTATGGGTGAGCGGGGAACTCAGCTACGATACCTTCTACCCGGATTATGAACGTATCTACCGTGTCATAACCCGGTGGGATGACACCCGTGAGCCAGGATTTGCGACGGCGTATCCCATGGTGCGATCACGGGTGTTGCCCCAGTTTCCTGAAGTGGAATCCAGCGCCAGAATTTTTGATCAGGGCTTTTTAGGGAGTAAAACGAAGATCGCATCAGCCGACAAGGTGATTACCGATTTGCGCTTCTTTTACGGTGACTCTACCGTGTTGGAACTGTTTGGTCTGCCCATGCTCTCCGGCGATGCTTCTACCGCGTTGTCGCGGCCAAACTCGGTTGTACTTTCCGAAACGACCGCGAAGAAGTTCTTTGGAACAACCGATGCGTTGGGGAAGACACTTCGGATTGGGACGGACCGGGACATGGAAGTGACGGGCGTTGTACGGGATATGCCGGTTAACGCTCATTTTCATTTTGACCTGATGGCGAGCATGAGTTCGCATCCCTGGATCAAAAACGCCGAGAATAGCCTTTGGAGTGGCATTGTTTTTCATACGTATGTTAAGTTGAGAGCAGGATCGGACCCGATTGTCCTGGAGTCAAAAATGGCTTCGCTGTTGGATAATTTTCCCGATGACCCGAACCATGTGGGCCAGGGTTTGGATTTGCGCCTGCAGCGGGTAACCGATATTCACCAAACTTCCCACCATAAGTTTGAATTTGAACAGAACGGGAACTCCACCTATGTTCTCCTGTTTGTCACCATCGCCGCGCTCGTGTTGATTGTCGCGATCGTAAACTACGTGAACCTGGCCACCGCCCGGCATACGCAGCGATACAAGGAGGTGGGCGTTAGGAAGGCACTCGGGGCCGCCCGCCGACAACTGATTACCCAGTTTACGGTCGAGTCCCTCGTCATCGCGATGTTTGCCTTTTTGCTCGCCTCGCTACTTTCAGAAACGGTTCGTCCCCTGTTGCAGACCCTTTCAGGTCAGGAAGTCTATTCCATCTCATTTATTCAACCCCGTATTGTCCTGGGCGGATTGCTGATCGCAGGTATCATCGGAGTGGCGACAGGTATACTCCCGGCCTTGGCTTTATCGTCCTTCCAGCCAGCCCGGTTGTTTCGTCCTGCGGCCGGTTCAGCCCGGGGATTTACGCTTCGAAAAGCCCTCATTGTTTCTCAGTTCACGGTATCCATCTTGCTGACCCTTTGCACGGCCATCACCTACCGCCAGGTAAACTACCTTAAGAATGCGCAGCTAGGGTACTCCACCGATCACGTGCTGGTATTGGACATCAGCTTACCCGGTGCACATGAG
>JAYRNL010000147.1:0-5877 GCA_041912235.1 Cyclobacteriaceae bacterium | reverse complement strand
TTATTAACATTGGCATAACGTTGGGCCAGAAAAGTCCTTTTATCTTGCCAAAATTCGGGATTTCTGAATCCGCCGGCCTAACCGAACCCACCCATGTTTGAACTGGACCTCTCCTACAGCATCCTCCTGATTGTCTGCCTGATTGCTGCCTGCGGCTTCGAATTCGTCAACGGCTTTCATGACACCGCCAATGCGGTGGCTACCGTCATCTACACCAACTCGCTAAAGCCCTGGGTGGCCGTGATCTGGTCGGGATTCATGAACGGGCTGGGCGTGTTCCTGGGTGGAATTTCGGTGGCCATGGGCATTGTGAACCTGCTCCCCGTTGAGACCCTGATCGACCAAAACATCGCCCACAGCCTGTCGATGATCGGAGCGCTGCTAATAAGCGCCATCTCATGGAATGTGCTCACCTGGTATTTCGGCATCCCCTGCTCGAGCTCTCACACGCTGATCGGATCAATCCTCGGTGTTGGAATCGCCTACTCCTTCCTGCCCGACGCTGCCGGTGCCGCTGTCAACTGGAGCAAAGCAACCGAAATCGGCATGTCCCTGCTGATTTCCCCGCTGTTTGGGTTCAGCGTCACGATCGTGCTCATGTACTTCCTGCGCGTGCTCACCCGTAAGAAGAGCTATGGAGAGGATTTGTTCAAGGAACCAAAGAAGAACACACCGCCGCCGCCCTGGATCCGCGGTACACTTTTGTTGACCTGCACGGGAGTCAGCTTCTTCCATGGGCAAAACGACGGACAGAAGGGCGTAGGACTGATCATGCTGATTTTAATCGGCATCGTCCCCGGCTACTTTGCGCTCAACGCCAACTTTGATGGTGGCAAACTGCACGAACCCCTGAAGAAACTGGAACTGGTCATCGGCTCTGTTGACCCTACACCCTTGTCGGAGGCAGACCGCACCTTACTTGCTGAGGCAAAAGAGCTGGACTTGCACCTTCAGCAGACGCTGTCGCCGGGAGCCATCAAAAATATTCCCAACAGCGAGCGGTTTGGAATTCGCAAGGATATTCTGGTTCTGGACCGGGACCTCAACAAGCTGATGAAGAAAGAAGAAATTCGGATCAGCTCGAGCGACAAAGGAATAATCAAAGACAACCTGAAAGCGCTCCGCAAAGTGACGGACTATTCTCCGCCCTGGGTGATCATCATGATCGCCCTGTCGTTGGGCCTGGGCACAATGATCGGCTGGAAGCGAATCGTGAAGACCATCGGTGAAAAGATCGGCAAAGAACATCTCTCGTATGCCCAGGGCGCCAGCGCTGAACTCGTAGCCGCCAGCACGATCGGCATGTCCAGCTACTTCGGGTTGCCCGTGAGCACCACGCATGTGCTTTCATCCGGTGTTGCCGGAAGCATGGTGGCGAGCAAGGGCGTAAAGAACCTGCAGCCGGAGACTGTGCGCAACATCCTGCTCGCCTGGTTCCTGACACTTCCGGTGGTGATGACGATGGCCGGATCGCTCTTCCTCCTGTTCCGCAGCATTTTCTAGGAGCCCTGCTCCCATTCAAGCGTCATTCGCTTCACGCGATCTTCCAGTTTTTCCGACGTCAGCCGGTCGCGGCTCAGCCGGTCGATCATGATAGGAAAGGCGAACGGAGTGGGCCGCTCCGGATGACGAAGTACGATTCGCTGGTGGTTGATCCGCTGAAGGGCCTGCCTCATGCGCGCTTCTTCCAATTGAAAGTCCATCATCTCCTCGTAAGCCTGCAGCAGCAGCAGGTTGGCGGAGTCATATTCGTGGAAGACGTTGAAGAACAGCTGCGAAGAGGACTGGATGTGGCGGTCGCGGACGCGCTGACCGGGATACCCCTTAAATAACAGGCCGGCAATGCTGGCAATGTCCCTGAATTTCCGTCTCGCCATCTCCACGGAATTGATGCTCGCCTGGATGTCCCTGAGCAGGTCCTCCTCCCCCAGGACATTCGTCTCCAGTGCCTCCTCGATGGGTATCGGCTGATCGGACAGCAACTCAAAGCCGTAGTCATTCATCGCAATAGAAAACGTGATGGGCAGGATACGCGCAATCCGGTAAGCCACCAGCGAGGCGAGCCCTTCGTGCACCAAACGTCCCTCGAACGGGTACATGACCACATGATGGCCTTCCTCGGTTTCGAAGTATTCGATCAGAAACTCGTTCTGTCGCGGCAGGTGAGAGAGATTCTTTTGCAGTTGAAGCAAGGGTCGCAGAAACTTCATCTCCTCATCCGTATCCTTGCCTTCGGCGGCGGCATTCACTTTGACACGGATCATTTCGCTGAGTTGGGATGAAAGGGCCATGCGCCCTCCCTGCCAGCTGGGTACGCGGCCTGACTTCCGCCGGGTGTTTCGCACGAGGGCTTCCATATCCTTGACGCGCACCAGCTCCAGCTTGCGTCCTGCAAACCAAAACACATCACCGGGATTGAGTTGCGCGATGAAGTATTCCTCGATGGTGCCCAGGTTCTTTCCCGATGTGTACCGGACCATCATGGATGAATCGCTCACAATGGTTCCTATGGAAAGCCGGTGACGGATGGCCACCCTCCTGTCGGCAACACGGTAAATGCCATCGTCGATGATCACCTTCCGGTATTCGTCGTAGGCCGTGAGGGATTCGCCACCCGTGGTGATGAAGTTCAACGCCCAATGCCACTCGTCGTCGGTGATGGATTGAAAGCAGAACGTCCCTCTTACTTCCTTGAGAATTTGCTCCGGCGCAAAGCCTTCACCTGTAGCCAGGGTCACGAGGTACTGCACGAGCACATCAAAAGAACGGAGATAGGGCAATCGGTCTTCAATGATCTTTTCCCGTACCGCCTGGCGGATGGCTGCCGCTTCGATCAGCTCCAGCGAATGCGTGGGAAGAAAATAAATGCGACTGACGGCCCCGGGCCGGTGACCGCTCCTGCCTGCGCGCTGTAAGAACCGGGCAACGCCTTTGGGGCTGCCTACCTGGATGATGGTTTCCACCGGACGGAAATCGACTCCCAGGTCGAGGCTGGACGTACAGATCACCGCCTTGAGGCCGCCCTCGTGCAATTGCTCCTCCACCCACTGCCGGATTTCCTGGCTGATGGAACCATGGTGCATGGCGATCTGCCCGGATAGCTCCGGGGCGCGATCGAGCATCTTCTGATACCAGATTTCGGCGAACGACCGTGTATTGGTGAAAATCAATGTACTGGCGCTCTGCCTCACTACCTCGATGGCTTTGTCAAGGAGACGAATACCGATATGACCCGCCCAGGGAAAATTTTCCAGGTCATCCGGGTACACCGACACAATCTCCACCTGCTTCTCAAGGGTTGACCGAATGATCACGTGCTCATTTTTGTGCACGTCATTACCCAGCAGTACTTCCAGGGATTGATCCATGTTGCCAATGGTGGCGGATATTCCCCAGGTGGCCAATGCCGGGCGCAGCGCTTTGAGACGTGACAAGGCAAGTTCCATCTGCACGCCGCGTTTGGAGCCCATCAATTCATGCCACTCGTCAACGACCACCGTATTCAGTTCGGAGAAGTAATCGGCATAACCCTTTTGCGAGAGCAACTGGTGAAGACTTTCGGGCGTGGTGATAAGAATCGCTGGTGGTTTCTCCTTCTGCCTGATCTTCTCGGAAACCTTCGTATCGCCCGTGCGAACGCCCACTTTCCAGGAAGAGCCCAACCCTTCTGCCGCAGTTTTGATGGCGCCTTCAATTTCTTTGGACAGGGCCCGGATGGGCGTAATCCACAGTGCCTGCACCTTCGAGGGCTTTAGCCCGATTCCGGCCAACAAGATGGGAACGGCCAGGGACAAAGTCTTTCCACTGCCCGTAGGCGCGTTGATCATGCCTGATTTCCCGGCCAAAAAGGCATCCCAGGCCTCTTGCTGAAAAGGAAAAGGCGTCCAGCCACGGGTGTTGAACCACGCTACTGCTTTCCCGGCCGCTTGCAATTTTTCTTCCACCCTTCGTTGAACAAAACCCCAACCGGGAAGTTAATAGCTTTGATTCCAATTTGAATTCATGGCGCGATATTCCATCAAGGAACTGGAAGAACTTTCCGGTATCAAGGCCCACACTATCCGCATCTGGGAGAAGCGCTACGGGATTGTTGCACCTCAGCGGACAAACACCAACATCCGGTACTATTCCGACGATGACCTCAAGAAGCTCATCAACGTCTCCCTCCTGAACAACCAGGGTGTCAAGATTTCAAGGATCGCAAGCCTTTCGGCCGAAGATCTCGTACGGCAAGTGGCTCAATTGAGTCAACAGGAGGCTGCACCCGAACTGCACATCGACCGTCTCGTGGTGTCCATGGTCGATTTGGACGAGCAGGAATTTGAGCAAATACTTAGCGAGCTGATCGAACGGTTCGGTTTTGAGCAGACCTTGGTGGACATCGTATATCCCTTCCTGCAGAAGATCGGCGTCTTGTGGCTCACCGGCAATATCACGCCCCTGCAGGAGCATTTCATCAGCAACCTGTTGCGACAAAAGATGCTCGTTGCCATCGACAGATTGCCTTTGGCCAGGAAGACCGCTCCGGGCATCGTCCTCTTTCTTCCCGACGACGAATTGCACGAGTTGGGGTTGCTGTTCAGTTACTACCTCGTGAAGAAATCCGGCTTCCGCGCCTTCTACATGGGACAGCGAGTGC
The DNA here is from genome assembly GCA_041912235.1 of Cyclobacteriaceae bacterium. Classification (GTDB taxonomy): domain Bacteria; phylum Bacteroidota; class Bacteroidia; order Cytophagales; family Cyclobacteriaceae; genus ELB16-189. The sequence continues at coordinate 1,238 of JAYRNL010000147.1, read as the reverse complement.
CCTACCAGGACATCCATTGGTTCTGTGAAAACCACAAGCCGGTGGCCATGATCACCAGCATTACCACCTCACCCGGGCCCCATTTTGTTGAACAGTACCTGGAGAAGCTTTGCGCCGCGCACCCACAGGTTCAGGTGCTAGCCGCAGGCCCCAACCTGGCCAAAATGGCCCTCCGAATACCCAAGAACCTCCAAATTCTTGAGAGTCCCCAACACCTCAAGACCCTGTTGGAGCCCCTGCTGACCGCCCAAGGTATAACTTTCCATTAAACAAAATAGGCCATTAGGGGCCCTGATACGTAGGTTTGTTTAGTCTTTTAACGGAAAGATTAAACAATAAGGATATGTCACAAGCAGAGTTTATGGCTGAAGTTTCCCGGCTTCGTCCGGAGCTGAAGGCCCTTACCCACCGGTTCACCTACGATCGGGAAGAATCACAGGATCTTGTTCAGGACACCCTGCTTAAGGCGCTGACCTATCGCGACAAATTCCGCACGGACACGAACCTGAAGGGCTGGTTGTTCACCATCATGCGCAACACGTACATCAACAACTACAGAAAGGCCCAGCGGGAACGCACATCCCGTGATCAAAGCAAGGATCTCTACTACCTGAATGTAGAGGATGAACACACATTCAGGAAGCCTGAAGAGAGTGTGGAATTCAAGGAGATTTGGCGAAACGTCAATAGCCTTCGTGAAGAGTTGCTTGTCCCTTTCAAGATGCACACCACCGGCTACAAGTACGAAGAGATTGCCGAGCACTTGAACCTTCCCTTGGGCACCGTCAAAAACCGCATTTTTCACGCCCGGAAAGAAATTCAAAAGAAACTGGCCGGCTATCGATAACTTAGTTATTGCATGAAGAAGAAGGTCGCCGTGATTGGATCCGGGTTTGCCGGCATGTCGGCTGCGACAAGTCTTGCCCGTGAAGGTTTTGATGTTACCGTTTTTGAAAAGAACGAGACTCCCGGCGGACGGGCCCGCCAATTCTCCTCCAACGGGTTCACATTCGATATGGGCCCAAGCTGGTACTGGATGCCCGACGTCTTTGACCGCTACTTCGCCCGGTTTGGCAAAAAGACATCCGACTACTACTCGCTAAACCGGCTGGATCCGTCTTACCGGATCTATTTCGGCAAGGATGACTTCATCGACGTACCTGCCTCGCTGGAGAAACTCGAAGAGTTGTTTGAGAGCCTGGAGCCCGGCAGTTCGCGTCACCTGCGGAACTTCCTTG
>JAYRNL010000146.1:0-22111 GCA_041912235.1 Cyclobacteriaceae bacterium | reverse complement strand
CCAGTCACCTGTGGAAGGTTTGGGATGAGTTCGGGATGCACGGCTCCGAAATGATTGGCTATTGGGTCGAAAAAAACCCCGTCAAGACGGACAATCCGGAGGTACTGGCGACCGTCTACAAACGCCATGACCGAATCCTGGTCGCTGTGGCCAGTTGGGCCGCAAGTGATGTGACAATAAAACTAGCTGTCGACTGGAAGTCGCTGGGCCTGAAACCAACCTCCACGGCGGAGGCACCGGCCATACCGGATTTTCAGGATCATCAGCAGATTGGTCTGACGGAAGGCATATTAATTCCTAAAGGCAAAGGAATGCTATTGATCATCAAATGATCCTCCTCTGGCATTAATGCCGGTGCAGAGGGTATGGGATAAAAGAACTGCTAATATTCAAATTGAAATGAAATCGATTCTAACAATCCTGGCCGTGAGCTTCATAACGGCAGCACTTGCCCAAAACCCTGCCACAGTCAAAGAATACCAAAAGGTTTTCAAGACGTATCCCTTCTCCGACCCGGATCCCGTCGCCCGGATGGGGAACATCTACCCCTACTTCCGCTTCGACGGGTACACAGACAAGGCCGTGGACCAATCCTGGAAGGTGGTGGAGCTGGAAAATGATTACATCTCGGTGATGATCCTTCCAGAGATCGGAGGCAAGATTTGGTCGGCCACTGAGAAATCAACGGGAAAACCTTTTCTCTACTATAACCACGTGGTGAAGTTCCGCGATATCGCCATGCGCGGACCCTGGACAAGCGGAGGCATTGAAGCCAACTACGGTATCATCGGCCATACGCCCAATTGTGCCACGCCCGTCGACTACACCATCCGCAAAGACCTCTTCGACGGCAGCGTGAGTTGCTTCATCGGTACGCTTGATTTATTAACGCAGACCTACTGGACCATCGAGATCAAGCTGGAACGCGACAAAGGCTACTTCACCACGCGGTCATTCTGGAGCAACACCACGGCGCTGGAGCAGCCTTATTACACCTGGATGAACGTGGGCATCAAAGCGGCCGGCAACCTTGAGTTCGTTTATCCCGGCACGAGGTACCTCGGTCATGATGGCAGCAACCACGCCTGGCCCATTCATGAAAGCAATGGAAAGAATATCTCCTTCTACGAGCAGAACAACTTTGGATCGTACAAATCATATCACGTCTTCGGCAAGTACACCAATTTCTTCGGCGGTTTTTGGCACAATGAAAATTTCGGCATGGGTCGGTACTCTTCGCACGAAGACAAGTCCGGCAAGAAAATCTGGATCTGGGGACTTTCGCAGCAGGGGATGATTTGGGAGAATCTGTTGTCGGATACCGACGGACAGTACGTTGAAGTGCAATCCGGGCGGCTGTTTAACCAAACGGATCATACCAGCAGTGCAACTCCTTTCAAGCACCGGGGCTTTCTACCTTATTCAACCGATTCCTGGATAGAATACTGGTATCCGGTGAAAGGCACGCAGGGATTTGTTACTGCGAGCCCAACCGGGGCCATGAATGTGCGGGTGCGCAATGGCCGCGTACGCATCGACATCTCGCCCCTGGAAGACCGCAAAGACAAGCTCACGGTTCGCCAGGGAGGAAAGGTGATATCAGAAAAAAGCGTAGACCTGAAAGTGCTCAAACTCTTTGCGGACTCCCTCTCCGTGTCGACCATTGAGCCGATCACGGTAACGCTTGGCGATCAGTTGCTGACCTACACCACCGATCCTGCTGACGGCGTGCTGTCGCGCCCGGTGGAGTCGCCGAAGGATTTTGATTGGTCGAGTGTGCAGGGGCTCTACCTCGAGGGAAAAGAGTTCATCAGGGAACGCCAGTACCTGCGCGCTGAAGAAAAGTTGAAGGAATGCCTGGTCGAGGATCCGAATTACCTACCGGCGCTCACCGACCTGGCCATGATCAAATACCGGAACATGGATTATGCCGGTAGCATGACATTGCTCCTGAAGGCCTTGAGCATTGACACTTATGATCCGATGGCCAATTTCTATTACGGATTGACTTCCCTTGCCCTGGGAAAGAAAACCGATGCCCGCGACGGGTTTGACCTGGCCGCGCAAGATCCGCGTTATCGCGCCGGCGCCTATACGGAATTGAGCCGGATGGAGCTCAAGGAAGGAAACTATATGAAAGCCATTGAGTACGCAGAGCGCAGCTTGGCAGCCAATCAGGAAAACATCGAAGCCATGCAGCTTATGGCAGTGGCATACCGCATACGCCCTCGTCAGGGAGCACCGGCCGCATCGGATTCCTTGTGGTTGAGCCGACTGCGGTACCTCAACCCGTTGAATCACTTTGCCTGGTTTGAAAGCTACCTGCTCAAGGGAACGCCCGCATCGCAGAAGGCTTTCACCAACGGAATTCGAAATGAGCTGGCCGTGGAAACCTATCTTGAACTTGCGGCCTGGTACTACCGCCTTGGTTTGCTTCGAGATGCCCAGCGGGTTTTGGAACTCGCTCCATCCAACGCGGAGGTATTGTTCTGGCTGGCTTTCCTCGACCAGAAGCTGAACGGGAATTCAGAAAGGACGCTCGCACGGGCGATCGATGCCCCGGCGTCAGGGGTGTTTCCATTCCGCCCGGAATCCGCCGATGTCTTTGCCTGGGCCACCGGGGCCACAAATAACTGGAAGCCCAAGTATTTCCTGGGATTGATCTACTGGAGCAAGAATCAACCGGGCAAAGCCCGTGAACTTTTTGAGGCATGTGGCAACCGCCCGGAATTTGCGCCAATGTATGCCGCCCGCGCGGAGTTAATCAGGGAAAACTCGCTTCAGGATCTTCAAAAGGCAGCCGAGTTGGACCCCAAGCAATGGCGTTATGCCAAAATGTTGTTTCAATATTATGTCGGCCAAAAGCAGTATGGTGAAGCGTTGAAACAAATGCAGGACTATGACAAGCGCCTCCCCAATGATTTCCGGATCCGGCTTTTGCTCGCCAAGGCCTACTTATTGGAAGAGAAATACGCTGCCTGCAGTGATGTCCTTGCAAGGACCACCGTCCTGCCTTATGAAGGTTCGCGAGAAGGTCATGCCTTGTACAGGGAAGCCTGGCTCATGCAGTCAATCGAAAGGATCAAGTCGAAAAAATATTCCGAAGCGTTGGCGATGATCGGAAAGGCGCGGCAATATCCGCTCAACCTGGGCGTCGGGAAGCCTTACGACCAGGACATTGACTCGAGGGCCGAGTGCTTCCTCGAGGGTTTGTGCCATGAAGGGATGAAGAAAGCCCAAAAGGCGGACGCATCCTGGAAAAATGTAACCGACCAGGCGGCATTTCCTGATTTTGGTAACCTGGTTACCGCCTGGGCGTTGCGCAAGCAGGGCAAAGGCTCCGAAGGTGAGAAGATGCTCAGTGATTGGGTGGCTCAGTCCAGCAGTCCGACGGCGAAGTGGTGTTTGGAAATTTATCAGGGTAAAGCTTCCGCCTGGGAGTTTGGTCCGGAGGCCGATGGTTCGCGGGTGGTGGAGGAGATGGTGATCCTGGTCAGGTAACAATAGCCCCGGAATTAATGCCGGGGCTATTGAATTATTTAGTCATGGCCTTAGAACCAATTTGGTTGATCCCGCCACAATCTCCCCACGGTTCATCATCATCTTTCGTGTCTCGCCTTTCACATACATCTCCGCCTGGTCTTTGTAGTGGGGGCTCAACACATTGCCCGACTGGCCCGTGGGAGAAACGGTGATGCCATGTTCGATATCGCCGAAATCGGTCACCTTACGCAGGGCCGGTCCGCCGCTGGAATAGAAAAGACCTGTGGTATCCATGTCGAAGTGAAGGTTATTGATTACCTCACTTCCCCCGGGAGCCCCGAAAGGCCCCACCGAGAAATAGTTGTCCAGCAAGGCGACGGCGCCTAGCGCATGCTTGTGTTTAAGCAGGTGAATCTTGCTCCACTGCCAGTCGGCCATCGCAGGCCCGGCGTGTTTTTTCAGGAGAGCGATCGACCGCTCGGCCGCTTTCACGACGATGTCAGTTCGGGTTTCCTTCTTATCTGCGGTTCTCACATCGTCCCACCAGGCGGACTGGTCATTGGCGGCGATGAGTTCCCAGGAATTCCTGGAGAGCGATGTGGAATTGAAGGCGCTATAAGCCTCCCAGCCCAGCTCATCATTCATGGCGAGGTACATCGTCTGGGCAAGCAGGTTGTAATAAACCGACGGAGCAATATCCGTCATTTGGTGATCCCCATCCCAATCCATCAGCAGCTTCGCCAGGTCGTTGAGTTGTTCCTTTTGCGCTGAGGCCAGCACAGCGCCCAGGTTTCTGGCGATGTCGCGGTGCATGGCCGTGGTTACATCCAATTGAACATTCTTGACATCCTCCACGGTCCAGTTTTTGTCTACATCGAGCAGCTGGACGATTCTTCCGGATCGTGAGCGTGGATAATAGTAGCCCGGGTAGAACACGCCATCCACGGTGTCGGGTTGATTGTTGGCGGTGTAAACAAAGCCCCACGGAGGATTGATGGCCTGGGGATTCCTGGAGAAATCATAAAAGCCCTGGTATTCATCTTTTCCGGAGGTGCCGTCCAGGAAGAATTTTGAGTTTACATGAGCCGGCCGGATGGGAAGTTTTGCCGCCGCCCACCAGGCGATCGCATCTTCGCGGTCGGCGTACATCACATTCAACCCCGGAGCGGCGATAGTGGAGACCGCCTTCTCAAACTGCGCAAAAGACTGGGCGTGGTTTAGCTGGTAAACGGCCTGCAAGGCGTAGTTGGTTTCATGGGTCAGTTCCCACCAAAGTGATACCGGCGTGGCGGCGGATACTTCCATCGAGGAGTTGTAAAGTGGTCCGTGGCGTGTAGACTTTACCGTGAAAACCACATCTTCTTCACCTTTAACTTTGATCACTTCCTGCCGGACGGTAAGATTCTCCCACTTGTCGCCAAAGCGCACCTGGTTGGAGTCCGCCGGGTTGAACTCCTCACGGAAGAAATCCGTATCGTCATTTTCGAACATGGTCAGTCCCCAGCCGCAGAAGTCGTTGTTGCCCAGGAAAGCGAACGGCACACCCGCCGCATGATGACCGTAAAATCGGAAGCCCGGATACTCCAGGTGGGCTTCATACCACACGGCAGGTTGCGCGTAGCCCATGTGCGTATCGTTGGCGAGAATGGGTTCACCGGACGCTGAATGGTTGCCGTCAATGGCCCATCCGTTGCTGCCTGACCAAAGGGATATGGGCAAAGCAGTGAGCGACTGCTGAATAGAGGAGATGAGCGGATCCAGTCCAGCCTTTTTGGGACCGGGTCGGTGGCTCTTCAGCAGTACTGCACCCTTGGGGGTTTGGACGGCCAGGTCCTTTAGATATTCCTCCCCAAGTTCAACCCTGACTTTTTCGAGCATCGGATCTACCTGAAGTCCTTCCGCAAAGCCGAAGCCCATCATACCGATGATACGGTAGATGTCGGCGGGGGTGAAGGGGGTTTTGGGAATTCCGATGATGGTGAATTCCAGCGGCGTCTTGCCGTTGGCGATGTATTCATTGAGTCCTTTTTGATACGCATGGGTCGCCCGTTGGAAGGCGGCCGTATCGCCATTCAGAAATTTCTGCGCATGTTCCTCTGCAAACTGGCTAATACCCAGCGTCCGAAACATCTTGTCGACCGGCACCAGGTCTTTGCCCAGGATTTCTGACAGCCTTCCGGCACCGGCGCGCCGAAGAAGCTCCATTTGGAAAAGGCGATCCTGCGCGTGGACATATCCGAGGGCAAAGTAGGCGTCAGCTTCATTCTTTGCGTAGATGTGCGGAACGCCAAAGCCGTCAAAGTAGACTTCCACCTCTTCCTGTAGCCCCTTTAAGGTCATAGTTCCTTCATAAACCGGCCGGGTGGTCTGGATGTAGAAATATCCACCGAGTGCGGTTACGACGAGAAGAAGCACCAGCACGATTATTATTCTTTTCAGTATTTTCATGACAGAAAGTTAGCAAACAATCCACTTCCGTCGGCTGACATTTCCGATCATGTACAAGTTCATCTTGTTGCTTCTCCTCCCGGCTACCGTTCTGGCGCAGAACAAATATGGACTAAAGACGACCGGTATGAAGGAATACCTGACCAGCCTGAAGGCGCATCCTGACAAGGAGCTGGTGAACCTGGCGACTTTCGCCCCGGATATTTTCTTGGAAATCGGGTACGCCACGGAAAAAAACTTCACAGGGAAGAAGATCTACACCCTAGCCAGGGCCTATGCCCGCAGGCCGGTTGCCGAAGCGCTGGTGAAGGCTCAAAAGGAGTTCAATAAGCTCGGATACGGTATCAAGGTTTACGACGCCTACCGGCCTTACAAAGCCACAGTGAAGTTTTATGAAGAATATCACGACACCACCTATGTGGCCTCTCCGTACCGGGGCTCCCGCCACAATCGCGGCTGCGCCCTCGACATGACGATCATCGATTTGAAAACGGGTAAGGAACTTCCCATGCCAACTCCGTGGGATGCCTTTGACACGCAGGCGTGGCCCACGGCGGTGGTAAGTGATCCGGTAAAACGAAGGAACCGCGATTTGTTGATCGAAGTCATGCATCGCAACGGCTTCACCGTGTACGAACACGAATGGTGGCACTTCGATTTCAACGGCTGGAAAGGATATGAGGTAATGGACATCGATTTTGAAGAACTGGAAAAAAACAAGCCATGACAATTGAACAATCGCAGCAGGAGGTGGACCGGTGGATCAAGACCCATGGCGTGCGTTACTTCAACGAGCTTACCAACATGGCCCTGCTCACCGAGGAAGTGGGCGAATTGGCCCGCATTATGGCCCGGCGCTACGGCGAGCAGTCGGAAAAGGATTCGGACAAGGGCAAAGACCTTGGCGATGAGATGGCTGACGTGTTGTGGGTGCTGATCTGCCTGGCGAATCAGACAGGCGTGAATCTCACCGACGCGTTCAGGAAAAACATGGAGAAGAAGACCAACCGCGATCAGGACAGACACCGGGCCAACCCGAAACTGAAATGACTTTCGGATGAGGTTCATTTTGCCGGTCATTGTCGTTTCCCAATTTCTCTGCACTACCCTTTGGTTTGTCGGTAATGCCGTGATGCCGGACGTGGTCCAGGCATTTGGCTTGAGCGACCTGTATTTTGCACATCAGACCAGCGCCGTTCAGTTTGGATTTATTTCAGGCACACTGATCTTCGCCCTCCTCACCATAGCCGATCGGTTTTCTCCTTCACGGGTATTTTTTGTCAGCGCTCTCTTGGCTGCTGCTTTCAACCTGGGTATCCTCAATGCTGCCAATACGGGGATTAGTATTCTCGTGCTGCGCTACCTGACAGGTTTCTTCCTCGCCGGTATCTATCCGGTGGGGATGAAGATCGCCGCCGACTATTTTGAAAAAGGTTTAGGCAAGTCACTGGGTTTCCTGGTAGGGGCGCTGGTGTTGGGTACAGCGTTTCCGCATTTGTTGCGCGGCTACCTGGTCGGCTACCCGTGGCCCTACATATTGTCAGCGTCTTCGGCGTTGGCTGTCATGGGCGGACTTCTCATGATCTCGCTTGTCCCTGATGGTCCACATCGCCGGCGGGCCGGCAAGATGGACATGCGTGTGGTGGTTACTGTCTTTCACAGCAGGCCGTTCCGAAGTGCCGCTTTCGGTTACTTCGGCCATATGTGGGAGTTGTACACGTTTTGGGCGTTTGTTCCGGTTATCCTGGCTGCATATACGAACAGCCATCCCGGGCTTGCGTGGAACACGCCGTTGTTGAGTTTCGTGATTATCGGTATGGGCAGTCTGGCTTGTGTGGGGGCGGGGTTCTTGTCCACTAAAGTCGGGGAGCGAACAACAGCCGTTCTGGCCTTGGCAGCATCAGGAATTTGCTGTGTTGTATCGCCGTTGATGTTTGGAATTGAAATGCCCACGGCCTTCCTGGCCTTTCTTGTCTTTTGGGGAATTGCCGTGATCGCTGATTCCCCGATGTTCTCCACGCTGGTGGCAAAGAGCACACACGCCGAGCAGCGAGGAACAGCACTCACCTTTGTCAATTGCATTGGCTTCTTCATCACGATCGTGAGCATCCAGGTCCTGAGCCGGCTATCGCTGGATGTTCCGACCCAGTACCTCTTTCTCTTCCTGGTCCCGGGGCCCGTGCTGGGGTTGATCGCCCTTCGCCGAGGGCAGCTGCATACGGACGAACCTCCGCTGTGAGGCGTCTCGTACTCACTTTTTTTCTGGCCGATCAGCGCTGAGCAACTGCATGGCAACGTGTAATACACCTGTTTGCTGCCGGTCGGTTATCTCTTGGCTTTGCAACTAAAATTTTAGTCATTTGTTTACCTAAATCATCGAGTCCTATGCGCATCCGATCACTGATACTGTCTGTCCTCACGCTGGCAGCATGTTCCAAACATCCTACAGCAGATAATGTAGTCATCGGAAAGATTTGGACCGGGAACCCCAAGCAGCCCTGGGCGGAAGCGTTGGCGACGAGAGGCGACACGCTCGTGGCTGTGGGCAGCAAGAGCGAGTTGGCGTCATGGATCGGCGACAGTACACAAGTTATCAAGGTACCCGAGGGCCAGCTCATCACACCCGGATTCATTGACACGCATACACACTTCATTGACGGCGGATTCCGCCTGTCTTCCGTTCAGCTGAGGGATGCAAAAACCAAGGAAGAGTTCATTAAGCGCATTGCCGACTACGCGAAAACTGTTCCTGCGGGTACGTGGATCATGGGCGGCGACTGGGACAACCAGAATTGGGGAGGCGACCTGCCTGAACGGAGCTGGATCGATGCGGTGACCCCTCAGCATCCGGTGTGGGTCAATCGACTGGATGGTCATATGTCCCTGGCCAATTCGGCAGCCCTCAAGGCGGCCGGTATAACGGACAAGGTCAACGATGTAGCGGGAGGTGCAATCGAGCGGAAGAAGGGAAAGGTCACCGGTATTTTCAAAGACAATGCGATGACGCTGATCGACAAATTTGTTCCGCCGCCAGCTGAAGAGCAGGAGGACAAGGCATTGGACGCCGCCATGAACTACGTGGCCTCCAAGGGCGTCACCTCAGCGCACAACATGAGTGGTTCATGGCCGGCCTTTGAGCGCGCACGCAGGCAGAACCGAATGATAACTAGGATTTATGCAGGCACCAGCATTAACAACTGGCGCGAACTGGATGCCAAGATCAAGAAAGAAGGACGCGGCGACGCGTGGCTTCGGTTTGGAAACCTTAAACAATTTGTGGATGGCTCGCTGGGATCTCATACGGCTGCTTTCTTCAAACCTTTTGCGGATGCACCAGGTGACTCAGGATTTTTCCTCACACCTCCCGATGAACTGTACCGGGGCATCAAATCGGCCGACAGTGCCGGGCTACATCTGATGGTGCACGCTATCGGTGACAAGGGAATTCGCACACTCCTCGATATTTATGAGCGGGTGGAGAAAGAAAATGGTCCTCGTGACCGCCGGTTCCGGATCGAGCATCTTCAGCATATACACCCGGCCGATATTCCCCGCCTGAAGACATTGGGCGTAATCGCCAGCATGCAGCCTTACCATGCCATTGACGACGGACGCTTCGCCGAAAAGTATATCGGGTACGAGCGCTGCAAGACAACCTATGCATTCAAGTCGCTGATGGATGCCGGCGCAACGGTGGCCTTTGGCAGTGATTGGTTCGTAGCACCACCGACACCCCTGGAAGGTATCTATGCCGCGGTGACCCGACGCACCCTCGACGACAAGAATCCTGATGGCTGGGTGCCGGAACAGAAGATATCGGTTGAAGAGGCGTTGAAGGCCTACACGATCAACGGAGCCTATGCCTCGTTTGAGGAGGGGATCAAGGGATCCTTAGAAGCCGGCAAACTCGCCGATTTCGTAGTGCTGGACAAAGACATCACGGCAATTGATCCCGTGGAGATCCGAGACGTGAAGGTTGTGCGTACGGTGGTTGGGGCCAAGGTGGTCTACGTCGCCAAGTAAGCTCTTACGAAAGCGTTAATACGCCATTTTTCAATTTAGGCAGCACGTCATACTTGTCGTACGACAGGCAGTACTCGATGTCCTCGTGGATGCTGAGTTTGTCGAGGCGCTTGACGTGTGACGAATTGGCGAGATAGGTAACCATATCCCTTCTGGCCTCCAGGAAAAGGGAATGGGCAATCAGCGGGGCATCACAATCGGGTTCAATGTGATTCTTCAGCCGGTCGATGACGGCGCCCGCAAAGAGGGTATCCTCAAGGTTCACTTTTCCTTTCCAGCCCGCACAGACGATCAACACGTTGTTGGTGCCAAAGAGCAGGTACTTCACCACAGCGCTCAGGTTGAGGAACGATCCGATGATCACCTTGTTGGCATCTTTTGATTTTTCGATCGCCTGCGTACCGTTGGTGGTGGTGAACGCGATGCGTTTACCGTGAATGTCAGTACCCGTGTACTCGAAGGGTGAGTTGCCCTTATCAAATCCATCGACCTTCCGGCCGTCCCGTTCGCCGGAAATGATGAACCCTTTTTGCTTCATGACGCGGCAAGTGGCCAGGTCCGCAATGGGTGTGATGCTTTCCACACCATGGGCGAAGGCGGTGACCATACAGGAAGTAGCCCGCAGAATATCGACCACCACCACGGTGCGGTCACGCACATGATACAAGTGCATGAGCTCCGGACTGAGGCAAACGTCAATGGTCTTCATGGGCCCCTAAATTGGTGAATTGAGCGCGGTTTGGCAAAGGGGAGTTGCTAACGAAAGATTTTCGATTTCCCCTCATACTATGATGGAGTCTGGTGATGTTACTCTTGATGGTCAATATAGTCTCTGACTCGGTTCAGATCTCGTTCACTGACTGAGCAGGCATAATAGTCAGTCTGCCGCGCGAAGGGTTTAGGTGCCAGTTGATGTTGATTGAATCACCGGGATGACTCTCCTTTGACTTGGTTCATGATCTTAACGACACGCTGACAAGGGCGAAGGGAGAAAAGAAAATGGAATGATCCACATAACCGTGACGCGGTCAATCTGGATCCTTTTGACCGGCATTCAATTTCCAGGTGTCGTGCGCCCAATGACGGGGAAAATTATGCAGGGGGGCTAATTCTAAATCAGGGGCAGTTTATGGACCGCGGCCTTCAGCAGCTTCCCGCGCACATCGACAAAAATTTCTGATCCCGGTGCAGCGTACTCAGCTTTGACATACCCTAATCCAATGCCTATGTTCAGCATGGGTGACATGGTACCCGAGGTGACCTTGCCGATTTCCTGGCCGGCGGCATCCCGGAGAGCATAATCATGGCGGGGAATGCCTTTGTCTACCATGCGGAAACCAACCAGCTTTCGCTTCACGCCGGACTCCTTCTGTGCCTTGAGGTTTGCGCTGTTCGTGAAGTCTTTGGTGAATTTGGTGATCCAACCTAATCCCGCCTCAAGGGGAGAGGTGGTGTCGTCTATGTCATTGCCATAGAGGCAGAAGCCCATCTCCAGTCGGAGGGTATCACGGGCGCCCAGTCCGATGGGCTTGATATTTTCGTCCTTCCCGGCTTCAAAAATGGCATGCCAGACTTTTTCAGCCGCGCTGGTATGAACATAAATTTCAAAACCTCCGGCCCCCGTGTAACCCGTATTGCTGATGATTACGTTGGGTGTACCGGCAAATTCACCGATGGCAAAATGGTAATACTTAATGGTGGAGAGGTCAGTTGTGGTGAGTTTCTGAAGTACTCCCGCCGCCTTGGGGCCTTGCACGGCAAACAGGCAGAGGTCATCAGAAATATTTTTCATTGCAGCGCCCTTGGTATTGAATTTTGATATCCAGTTCCAATCCTTGTCGATGTTGGAGGCGTTGACAACGACGAGGTAGTCGTTGTCCTTGATTTTGTATACGATCAGGTCGTCGACGATGCCCCCGGTTTCATTGGGGAGACAGGAATACTGAGCCTGGCCATCCACCAGTTTGCTGGCGTCGTTGCTGGTAACCCGTTGGATGAGGTCGAGTGCCTGTGGACCCTTGATGGTAAATTCCCCCATGTGCGAAACATCAAAGACGCCCACACCTTTTCGAACGGTCATGTGCTCTTCGATATCGGAGCTGTACCGGACAGGCATGAGGTAGCCGGCAAAGGGCACCATCTTGCCGCCAAGTTTTTCATGTAGTGATTCGAGGGGAATGTGTTTCAGTTCCATGCGATGAGGGTTAAGGTGCGCAAAGGTAAAGAATACCTTATTGAACGGGCAGCCCCGAAAGCTGATTTTCCGTGACGTAGCGCTGGAAAGCTTCGGGGCTGATTTGGCTCCTCAGTGTCTCAAGGGCGCTTACCGCGAACCGGTCGAATCCACGGGCCAAAGCAACGGGGATAAAGGCTTTTAGTATTTTCACCGAGTGTTGATTGACCTGTAAAGCATCGGACAAGATCCGGTAGGAAACGCGCAGGTCCGCGATGAAAAATCTTGCCGCCGCCACCACACCTTCGTCGAAATACCAGTTGTTGCGGGCAAGCCAGTCAAAGCGCTGCGCGGCGGCAAGGGAATCGCCTGCTGCCCAAAACCGGAGACCTTCATAATAAAGGCGCTCGGTTTCTCTGTATGGGCCAAACAGAACACCCTGATCGATTATCGCCTGCGCGGCATCCAACCGACCCTGTGCGGCAAGCAGCTGAAGTTCGAAGTATTTGATTTCGGCAAACAGTTCTGTATTGCGCAGGTGAAGGCCGCGGAGGTTGCCGTAGGCTCTCGCTGCAGCCTTGATCTCATCGACAGCGAAATATTTTCTCGCCCGGTTCAGGTGCGCTTTGGCGCGAAGGTCCTCATCAGCGATCTGGACTACAAACCGGTTGAATAGAACAGAGTCTGACAGCGGGATCCGGTAGAGCGCGTAATACAGTTTCTCCGGCTCACTCAGGTCACTGAACCAGTTGGCCGGTGCGGCTAACACGCGCTTCATGCTTTCTCCCATAGCGTGTAATGTTGAATCCTTGCGCCGGCTGATGGAATCCCAGGCCACAAGTGATTCGTCTATTCTCCCGGCTTCGGCCAGACAAACGGCGATTGCCGGGGATGCCGGGTAGAAGTTTTGGTTGAGCGCATACAGGAAATAGCTGATGGCCTCGCCATGTTTGCGCTGGTCCATCATCATGAGTCCCAGGTTGTAGTTGTTAAGGCCTTCGTTGGTGTGCATCATGACCGCCTCCTGCAGCAATTGGACAGCCTTGTTCACCAACCCTACCGCATAACAGGCTTTTGCTGCCGCGGGCAGGACCATATGGCGGTAGGACACATTCTCGTGTCTTCTTGCCATGGAAACGCAGGAAGAGATGAAGCTGGTATCGGCCTGGTGGGTGTGGTTGGTCAGGTAGTTGGATAGGAGCGTGGCGGTGAACAGATTCAGAATGGAGTCCTTTGGGAGCTCAATGGGAGCACTGATTATTCTGCCCTGTTTGTTGGCAAGGGCCAACGCATTGGCTTTGACAGGGAAATCCCTCGCAGCGGCATGTCGAAAGATGGAATCCGCGTCTTCGTCCCCCGATCGTTTGGAAAGAACGCCCAGCAAGTTCATGGCTGCGGAGCTTTTTGTGCGGGAATCTTTTTGTGCCTTGCGGAAATAGTATTCAGCTGAGTCCGGGACGCGGACGCGCGAGTAGGCGAGGGCGAGGTTGTTCAGCACAGGACCGCTGGAAGGAAACAAATCCTTTCCGGTTCTCAGCAGCATGATTTCATCATAGGCATCCTCTGCCAGCACATAGAGGTGATCAGTGTTGAGGAGTGTGAACTCGGTCGGTTGAAACCGATTGGCGTCTGCTGAAAAGGAGAGTTGCCGACTGTAGTTGCCACCGGCGCCTTCCAATTCAGAAAGGGCGGTCGCGGCGTGTTGGTTGTACGGAGCATAGAAGTGGGCACGCTTGTAATAGGTGTATGCCTTGCCAGTTGGCAGTGGGGCATAGATGTCTCCGAGGGCCGTATAATAGCCGGATATCGCATGATGGGCATGCGTCATCCAGTTGTTGTAGAAGACCAAGGCGAGTGTGAAGATGAGCCCTGCAAACCGGTAGGTGAAGTAGGGCATGGTGGTGGGTTTGTAGAGGACCTTGTCGACAGGTAACTGCTTCTCGAATACGCCGAGGAAATTGGAGGCCACATAAAGCACGAACATCATGCCAAACCCGATGTGGGTGTAGAGGACGAGATCAGCGATGGACAGGAGCACTACGTCGTTCGCCGTTGCCATAAAATAGCGATAGGTACTCAGGGCCAGAGCGGCGAGACAAAGCATGAAGCACAGGACTTCCCATTCACTCTTGAAAATGCCTTCATACAGCGGCATGCGCCTTCGGAAACTGTAGATGGCCAACAAGTTTGAGACCGTAAGGAGCAGAAACGAGGGTAGGATATAGTCCCATTCCATCCACCCGATCCGGCTCAAATAGGTCAGCCACAAGTTCAGCAGGTAAACGAAACTGATGGCAAGAAACTGTTGCAGGCTGTGTTTCTTTGATGCCGAAACGGCCAGCGACACAAAGGAGGCGATTACCTGGTGGGAGACGAGGACGATGAAGACCACCAGGAGAATCAGGGCTGCCGGCAGCGTGTTAACAGCCAGCAGCCGTAGTCCCGGGGCCGGAGCCAGGTAGTGCACGCCACCACAAATAAGGAGAAAAAGCCCAAGGAAAATGATCATCCGCTGAAGCAGGCTTGCCCGGCTTTGGAAAAAGTGAAAAACAGCCAGGAGAGAAAGGGGGAGAGCGATGAGGATAATGCCGACGAGCCGGCTTTCCCGGCCAAACATCATGAGTGATTCCCAACGAAACGAGGAAAGAAGCAGGGAAGTAAGCAGAAAGGCTACGTAGAACCAGAAGCGGGGAAGTGATGAGGCTATGGAAAGGAGTGCAACCAGGGCGAGGATGAAAGCGCCCAGGTAACCATCGATCGCACTGAAGTTGGGATCCAGCAGGTTGCCGGTCCAGCGTTCGAAGATGATATAGTTTTCTCCGCTGAGGGTGAACTTCAGGTTGCCGCGCTCGAACGCATAGAGGGGTACTTCCTGGGACTGCAGTTCCTGAAGTTGCTGCCAGCTGAAAACAGGCCACGGATAAACAATGAAAGAAAGTATACTGGTGATCAGCGCAATAAGGCAGAGGATGCCCAGAAAGTTTACCAGTTGCCGGTTAGCGGGCGGCCATGACGGATCGTTGATCGAAGGTATCATGATCAATTGATCTTCCCGAAAGCGTTCAGTCGATTACTTTGGGAACCGTGAAATGACGGCCATCATGTTGGGGTGCACGGGCAAGCGCTTGTTCCCGGGTCAGCGGGGTGTCGGCCACATCCTCGCGAAAGGCGTTCACCTCATGACTCATGTTCGTCAGCGGTTCGACGTCCTGCGTGTTGACCTCACGCAATTTCTCCACCCAGCTGACGATCGCCGTCATGTCGGCCATCATTTTTTCCGTTTCGGCGCCGTTAAACTCGAGTCGCGCGAGGTGAGCAATTTTATCCAGCGTTGCGCGATTGATCTCCATGCTTCTTCAGTTCGTTGTCTATTTGATTGTAGACGGTTGTCATCAGCGCTTCCAGGTCATTCAGGTTCATGCCTTTAGTTTCGACAGGCTCGTGGAAGATCACTTCTACCGTGCCCAGCCTGACCAGGAATTCATGCGGAGGCAAAATTATCCAATTGTTGGGTATGGTGACGGGGACCACGGGGATTTGTTTCTCGATGGCGAGACGAAAGGGCCCTTCTTTGAACGGTGCCAGTTCAGGCGGGTACGGGGAGAAAATTCCCCCCTCCGGATAAATCATGATGCTTTTCCCTTCGTCGAGGGCCTGCCCGGATTTCACATAGGTGCTGTACTTACTCCGCAGTTTGGAGCGGTCGACCGTAATGTGGAGACGGCTGTACATCCATCCGAAAACGGGAATATTCTCCATGCTGCTCTTGCCCACGAAGAGCGCGTCGATGGGGTTGAGACCCATGGTGGGAATGTCGAGATACGAAAAATGGTTGGGACAAAAAATGTAATTGCGCGAAGGATCAAGTTTCTTCTTCTCGATGACCCGGTAGCCCAGAAAACAAAACAACAATGTTCCCTTCGCCCAAATCCGGTTCAGCTTCCCTGTCCAATGATGAAGCTTCGGATAATAAATAGGCACAAGGAAGAAGGGAAGGAGCAGGGCGAAGAACAGCATGAACCCGATCATTCCCCAAATCGTATGTATTCTTCGCAGGAATTTCATGAGCGAGAGCTCTGGGCTTGGTAAACTACCTGGCGTTGGCGGCAGACCTGGGAATCAACATGATCTCCCGTTGTCGGCCATCGATGTACCGGAATCCGCCGGCATCAAAGTAACCGTCTTCCTCCAGTTGTATGCGGACGTCCTTCTTCCATTCGGCAACGGGTACCGAGCAATTCAATTCAATGGAGTACGCCGTATTGAGGTGCATGGGATAATCCCCCGTGTGAGGAACGCCGCCCTGCATGTCCCACATGCCGATGGTGGTTCCTGAAGCGTGCCCATGGAAACCGATTGGGTGGGTGTAAATGGAGGGTGTGATGCCGGCTTCGATGGCCTGCTTTCGGGCATCGGCAAGGATCTGGTTGCCTGTTTTGCCTTCTTTGAAATTGTTCGTCAGAAAGTCCTGAAGCGCGTTCCCTTTGGCAAAAGCATTTTTTAAGTATTCGGGTGCGTCGGTTTCGCCGGGTTTGAGAACATACGCGTGCTGCTGCGTGTCTGTGTTAAGCCGCAGGTAGGTAATACCGAAGTCGACATGAAGCAAATCGCCCGGGAGAATGACCAGCGGTTGCGGCCGTTTGGACGTTATGGTCTCGGGTTCATTCCGCTGAATGGAAACGGAGGTGTGAAACCAGGTATCCAGTCTCAGTTCTTTGATCTTCTCCCGGTACCACCAGACCACGTCCTCCGTGGTGGTGACACCGGGCTGAATCACTTTTTCGGAGAATCCCTCGAAGATAATCAGGTGTGCGATGCGACAGATCTGTTGGTATAGCACCATTTCTTTTTCCGTGCGGCTTTCCAGCCAGCTGACGGAAAGTTTTTCAGCGGAGGTGATGTTTGCTTTCAATTCCTTCGGCAGGACGCGGATGAGATTGTCATAGTCGTTGGCGGTAAGCCCATCGGCATGCCCATAGTGTTCGGCTTTGTTGATGCCGATCTTCCTGGGCTTCCGGTCGGCGATCAGCTTTCCCAGTTGTGCCCACTGGTCAGGATTAGCGTCGGGATCCCAGGCGCGTTTGAAAACCTTTCCAACATCATAGCGGGCAACGGCCAGGTACTCCACTTCCTGCCCTGCGCCGCGATCGAAGACGATCAACATCGTGGTCCGTCGTGCGGCCAGCCAGGTGGCAGGCAACATGGTTTTCAATACCGGGTCCTCGTTGTTTTCCCGGGAGATCAGGACCCACATATCAAATCCTTCACGGCGCATCAACGCAGGCAACAACTGGCGAAGACGGTCTTCCAGGACTTCATCTATCACCCTCGCCTGATCACGCTGGGAAAGGATGGCAGGATATTGGGCCGAACAGACGGCCAGGGTGAAGCTGAACAACGTCAGTAAAAGGAACTTCATAGGAGAGGGTTATTTGATTCACAACATTATTTCCAGGCGAGTACGCAGCGTTCATTCTTGAGCAACCCAGCCGCGCGTGCCACATCGATGTGCGAGCGCGCATCCGACATTTGCTCTTTCATCGCCGCCTTGATCTTTCGGGCATTCATCGTTTCGATGAACCGCTTAACGTCCTCGTGGGATTCAAGAATAAGCTTGGGCACTTCCGCCGGCTTCTCATGGTCATCTTTGGCCACCATGGTGAAAAAGGAGGAGTTGGTGTGCTTTACCTTGTTCGTCTTGACATTGAGCGCTTCTACCCGGATGCCAACGACCAGCGAAGTGCGGCCTACGTAATTGACGGACCCGTGCATGGAAACCAGCTCGCCGACTTCAACAGGTTGAAGAAATTCAACGTGATCGACCGAAACCGTGACGCAATAGGTGCCCGCATGTTTTGTGGCGCAGGCGTAGGCGACCTTATCCATGAGCGAAAGCAGAATCCCTCCGTGAATCTTCCCTCCGAAATTGGCGTACGAGGGCACCATCAATTCGGTGATGGTGGTGCGGGAATGATTGACCGGCCGGGCGTCGTCAGACATGGTGTTAGACGGTGAATGTACGTCTTAGGGTCGAATTAATGCAATAGTACGGGCGTCCTCAAAGCAGGCGGTGCGACAGCCGGTGAAATCGAACCACCATGGCGATGGCGGTTAGCGTGAGGCCCAGCAAAAGCCCGAACCAGATTCCAAGGGCGCCAAACCCCGCCGGGAAAGCCAGGAGGTAGCCGGCGGGCAAAGCGATGATCCAATAGGCGATGAAGATGAGTAGCGATGGAACCTTGACGTCCTGGAGACCGCGCAACGCCCCGGCACAAACTACCTGGATGCCGTCAGACAATTGGAAGAAGCCGGCGATCACCATCAAGGGTGCGGCGATCGCAAGGACCTGCGGGTCATCGATGTAAAATCCAGGCAAGAGGTTACTGCCCAGAATAAAGGCTATCGCCCACAACAGCATTATTCCCACGCCAAGGCCAATCAAGGTTAATCCCGCCCTTCGCACCGCCACACCATCGCGACGACCGAGAAATGTACCCACGCGAATGGTCGCCGCAGCACCAAGCCCGGAAGTTGTCATGTAGCTCACCGTGGCCAGGTTGATGGCAATTTGATGCGCTGCCAGCGTGTTGGCTCCAAGCCATCCCATCATGATGGCGGAGAACCCAAAGGCGGCCGCCTCAAAAATGAACTGGGCGCCTGCCGGAATGCCGATGTGAAGCATGCGGTTGATCAACTCAGCGGAATAGTTGCCAAAACGAAATCCCTGACGGAAGGCCTTGAACCGCTCTCCGTAGCGCACATACAACCCCATCCAGATGGCCATGACCATTCGTGCTATAAACGTAGCCCACCCCGCACCCAGCAATCCCATGGCCGGAATTATCCATAGGCCGTAAATGAGCACATAGTTCAGAACAATGTTTACCAGGTTGCTCACAATCATGATCACCATGGCCATGCGTGTTCGGTGCAGCCCTTCGGCAAATTGCCGGAAAGTCTGAAAGATCATGGTGGGGACAATGGAGTAGGTGATGATGAGCAGGTAGGGAACGGAGAGATCAACTACTTCCTGGGGCTGTCCGAGGTGATTCAGGACCGATTGACCTGCGATGACGATAGTCACCAACACAAGGGAAGTGATGAGATTGATGACAAGGCCGTGTCGAAAGGCATCCATGATGCGCTGGTCGTTGTTCGCACCCGAAGCTTCAGCTACGAGTGGGGTGATGGCGTAGGAAACCCCAATCCCAAAAAAGAGCAACACCGTAAAGAAACTATTGGCAAGTGAAGAGGCGGCCAGGGGTACCGCCCCGGTCCATCCGATCATCACGCTGTCGGCCACACCCGTCATCACCTGACCGAGCATGCTGATCATCACAGGATAGGCCAGCAGGAAACTGGCGCGGGCCTCGGCCTTGTAGGTTGTAAGGGTATTCACAGGGGATAGAAGATTGCGCTTCCTTAGCTCTTCGTTACTTGTTCCTCGCTCCTAATTCCCGACACCGCAGCAGGCCGATCACACTCATGCTATCGGTGACCTTGCCTTGCAGAACCATATCGATGGCGTCATCCAGGGGAACACGCCTGGCTTTCAAATCAGCCTCCGTATCATCGAGCGAAGCTGCACCCTGCGTGAGGTCCTCTGCGAGGTAGATCAGCCCTTCTTCATCCGAAACGGAGTTGGAAAGATGAACTCGCTGCAGGAGCGTCCATCGTTTGGCCGAAAGCCCCGTTTCCTCACGCAGCTCTCTTTTGGCCGATTCGAGAGGATCAGTTCCCAAGGGGCATCCACCTTCAGGGATTTCCCAGCTGTATTCATTGAGCGTGAAGCGGAACTGTCCGACCAGGTAGGTATTCCACTCCGCGTCAACGGCGACAATGCCAATGGCGGTGTTCTTGAAATGGATCTTCCCATAGATCCCGGGATTTCCGCCTGGATTAATCACCTGGTATTCCGTAAGGCTGATCCAGGGATTCTCGTAGATATCCCGGGAGGAAATCGTCGTCCAGGGATTATTTTTGGGCTGATCCACAGTTTCTGGGTTTTTCAAAAGCAAAAAAAGCCATAATCATCGAACTTTGATCCGCCCCTTCAAACAAACCATCGCTTGCTGAGATCTTCCTACACCCACGACATGGTCGAGGCCGGCTGCGACGAAGCAGGCCGGGGTTGTCTGGCGGGACCGGTGGTTGCGGCTGCGGTTATCCTTCCTAAGGCCTATCGCCATCCCTTGTTGAATGATTCAAAGCAGCTTACTCGCGAAGAACGGCTGGAGGTGCGGGAGGATATTCTTAAAGATGCAGTGGCCTGGGCCATCGCCGAAGCGAGCCATGAGGAGATCGATAAGATCAACATTCTTAATGCTTCCTACCTGGCTATGCATCGGGCCGTCGACAAGCTTTCCGTACGACCGGAGATGTTGCTGATCGACGGTAACCGTTTTCGGTCCGTCCATGACTTGCCTTACCAGTGCATCATTAAAGGGGATGCGCTTTATTTTTCCATAGCGGCCGCATCCGTGCTGGCCAAGACCTGGCGCGACGAGCGAATGCATCAACTGGCGCAGGAATACCCGGGCTACGGGTGGGACACCAATATGGGTTATCCCACACCGGAACACCGGGATGGGATACGCTCCATCGGGGTCAGCCCCTATCATCGTAAGACCTTCCAACTCCTCCCCAGCCAGCTCGAACTCTTTGAATAGCTGTACTGTTTCATAACTGTTCACCCTAATCCAATAATCCCGGCGTGTGCCTGATTTTTCTTTCCGTTAACAACCACCCGCGCTACAAGCTGGTGATCGCCGGCAACCGCGACGAGTTCCATGATCGACGCACGGCCCCGGCGTCTTTTTGGACTGACACGCCGGATGTATTGGGGGGGAGAGACCTCGAAGCCCATGGCACCTGGCTGGGCATTTCGCGGTCGGGTCGACTTAGTCTCCTCACTAATTTCCGCGACCCGCGTAATATCAATCCTGCCGCTCCATCCCGTGGACACCTCGTGTCTGATTTTCTCGTGAACGGCCTTCCTGAGTTGGAGTACCTGCGCATCGTAGCGCGACGTGGAAAGGAGTACAATGGTTTTAACCTTATTGCCGGAACACCCGATCGACTCTACTACTATTCAAATTACGGTCAGGGCGTTCAGCGGCTGCCGGATGGACTTCACGGATTGAGCAATCACTTGCTCAACACCCCCTGGCCAAAGGTGGAACGGGGGAAAAAGGCGCTGGCCGGCCTGTTGAAGGCAGATTCAATCCTTCCATCGGAACTTTTTGAATTCCTGTATGATGACCGGGTCGCACCGGATGATCAGTTGCCGGACACGGGCGTGGGATTGGAGCGGGAGCGCGTCCTTTCCTCCATGTTCATCAAGAGTCCGGGCTATGGTTCCCGGTGCTCAACGGTAATTCTGATAGATCGAAACAATCATGTTTTGTTCTCGGAGCGCGCGTATGACCTCAGTACCTTTGCTCATGAAACCCGAAGCTTCGAGTTTGATATCCCGTAAGAGGTTGCCATGAAGCAGAAATCCAAGAACAACGTACCCTTCCTGCTGAGGGTTGTTCGTTCCGCCTTCCCTGTACTTGAACGCATCGCGCCCTTCGCCTCCGACAGGATTTTTCGCCTCGTTTTTTACGTCCCGCTCCGTTACCCGGTTCCCGACAAGGAGCGGGAGATCGAACAGGAGGCTGAAACGTTTACCCTGGTGGTCAACGGGAAGAAGGTTTTCGGGCGGCGCTGGGGTGATCCAGCCAAGGCCTATGTTTTACTTGTTCACGGATGGGCCGGCAGGGCAACTCAGTTTAGGAAATTCATTCCCGTACTTCTTCAGCGAGGCTATTGCGTGATCGGTCCCGATGGCCCGGCCCATGGACGATCGGAAGGGCGCGCTACTTCCATCCCCGAGTTTGATGAAATGTTTCGGGCCATCTTCAAGACGTTTGGTGAGCCGGCAGGAATCATCACCCATTCGTTTGGGGGTGCGGCCATGCTCTATTCCGCAATGAATGGTTT
>JAYRNL010000145.1:0-10290 GCA_041912235.1 Cyclobacteriaceae bacterium | reverse complement strand
TTACAAGACATTGTTTCCCTAGTGCTGCTCCGTTATCAGCGACTCAACATAAAGTTGGCGTAACATGACGGTAATGTTTGGTTAACCTTGCGTTAACTTCTAATTTCCGGGCCAAATCCAGTTAGATGCTCTTTCCGCGGCTCCCTCAGGTTATTCTTGCCCTCCTTAGCCTTGTTTGTCTTTCAGTTCCGGTGGCAGCCCAGTTCCCTAAGAAACTTCAAAAGGGGCTCAAATATTACCTCGATCCACAGGACAGCGGGAGGTTTATCCAACTGAGCATGGTGTCCCAGATCTGGGCGCGGTACAACGACAACAACCCCCACACGCTTGTAGTCGGAACTCCTGAGAGCAGCACGGTGGACCTCAGCATTCGCCGCATCCGCTTTGTACTGAGCGGATCGCTCACCAGGCGAGTCAATTTCTTCATGCAGTTTGGCCAGAACAACCTTAACTATCTTTCTCCCCGAAAATCAGCGAGCTTTTTTCATGACATCACCACCGACTACGCCTTCATAGAAAACAAGTTTTCACTAGGCTTCGGTCTGAACGGGTGGAACGGCCCCAGTCGCTTTTCGAACATTTCAGTGGCCAGCATCCTGGTGCTGGACCCACCCAATTATCAGGAAGTAACCAACGACACCTACGATCAGTTTGTGCGCCGGCTCGGTTTTTATGCCAAGGGCAAGCTTGGAAAGCTGGACTACAGGATTTCCGCAGGTAAGCCATTTGTCATTCAGACTACCTCCGGTTCAGGCATCGACCCGATCAATGCAAACTCAGCCTTCTCAACGCTGCCCCCGAACCTCAACTACCAGGGATACTTCATGTACCAGTTCCTCGATCAGGAGAGCAACTTCGGCCCCGGCAATGCCGGAACTTATCTGGGCAAGAAGAGGGTCTTTAATCTTGGCGCAGGATTCAACTACCAAAAGAATGCCATGTTCCACTATGGAACCGTTGCGCTCCAGGATACGATTAAGCAAGACATCAAACTTTGGGCTGTCGACGTATTCTATGACGCCCCACTGAACTCGTCGACCGGCACGGCCGTCAGCCTTTATGCCAGCTATTCCGGATATGACTATGGCAAGAATTTTATCAAGGTGACGGGTCCTGACAATCCGGCTTCGGCTTCTTCGAAGACTGCTACTTCCTTTGAAAAGGCAAACTACGGCAATGCCTTTCCCTACTTGGGCACCGGCGGCATCCTGTATTTCCAGGGCGCCTACAAGTTCCGGGACAACCTTCTTGGGAGCCAGGGCACGCTGCAGCCGTATCTCGATATCCAGCACTCCGTCTATGATCGCCTCAGTAATGCGATGTATGTCTTTAACATTGGTTTTAACTGGCTTATCTACGGCAACAATTCCAAGTTCACATTCAACTACCAAAACAGGCCCTTCTTCGCTCCCGATGCGTCAGGCAAACTTGTGCAGAATTCACGTTTTGGCGAATGGGTAATCCAGTACCAGGTTTCGTTTTGAAATCATGTGATCGGCCCTTACCGCTTTGTCACTCCTTCAAACGTAATTACCACCGGCTCAATCATCCCTGTTGCATTGAACTTCATCTGGTCGATGCACACCACGCGGGCGTTTCGATCGGTTTCATCGAGAGGGCGCCGATGGTAGACGATGTACCAGGTATCGGTGCCCGGCACATGGATTACCGAATTATGGCCGGCCCCGGTAGCCACGCTCGGATCCTGCTGGAGAATTTTGTCGACGCGCTGAAAGGGTCCAAAGGGTGAATCGGCAACCGCATAGGCCACACGGTAATCCGGTCCCGTCCATCCACCTTCCGACCACATGAAGTAGTACTTGCTCTTTCGTTGAAACATGATGGGACCCTCCACATAATTCTCCGGCGTTATTTCGCGGAAAGTAGTACCATCATCAAGGGGGATGAAGCCGGTAAAGTCGGGCCTGAGCTTCGCCATATTACAGTGGCCCCAACCTCCGTAGATCAGGTAGTAGTTATTGCTATCGCGAAATACAAACTGGTCAATGGGCTGGGCGCCGTTGTGAAACTTGTCGATCAGGGGACGGCCCAGGTAGTCGGAGTACGGACCTTCGGGCCTGTCGGCGACGGCCACACCAATTCCACCGGGCTCCTCATCCTTCTGAATATCATTCGCGCTGAAGAACAAGTAGTACTTGCCGTCCTTCTCAATGGCCGCCGGCGCCCAAAGGGCACGCCGTGCCCACTTCACCCGGCTTGTATCGAGTATGCGGCTGTGCTTATTCCAGGTCACGAGGTCGGTCGATGAAAATGCATCAAAGAAAACCTGTTCGTTATACCTGGCCGAGTACGTGGGGAAAATCCAATAGGTCTTCCCGAAGATGGCGGCTTCGGGGTCGGCATACCACCCTTTGAAGATTGGATTGCCGGAGGAAGTTTGGCCGATTGCCGCGACAGATGTTAGCAGGGATAGAAGGAGGAAGGTGATGTGAGAACCTAAACAGATCATTGGGGAGTAGGTCAGTTGACAACGAATATCGTTTTATTGGGCTTCAATGCCTAAGCCGTGGTGGGTAGTAAATGGACGTGCGGTTTATACCGAACGGGAATGTAACCACCGCTAGAGGAGGAGAGGCGCCAAGGAACGCTAAGTTAAAGTTGCGCAACACATCAGGCCATTTCCGCCCAACCAGTTTACGCTTCCACGGTCGGGGGCTTTCCTTTATATTAACGGCATCAATCAAAATACATGAGATATCTCGTCCTTCTCCTCGTCCTGGTTACCTCCGCGGGCCAGGCACAAAATCTTGATTCCCTTTTCAAGCAAGTCAAGTTTCGAAATATCGGCCCCTTTCGCGGCGGAAGATCCAATAGCGGAACCGGCGTGATCGGCGACCCGCTGACCTATTACATGGGCACGACGGGCGGCGGACTCTGGAAGACCGAAGATGGCGGAGTAACCTGGAACAACATTTCCGACGGGTACTTCAAGACAGGATCCGTGGGTG
Organism: Cyclobacteriaceae bacterium; assembly: GCA_041912235.1. Taxonomy (GTDB): domain Bacteria; phylum Bacteroidota; class Bacteroidia; order Cytophagales; family Cyclobacteriaceae; genus ELB16-189. The sequence goes on along the minus strand of JAYRNL010000145.1, from coordinate 7,321 downwards.
CTGTGGCTGTTTCTGAATCCGATCCGAACATCGTGTACGTGGGCATGGGCGAACATGCACCACGTGGAGTAATGACGTCGTATGGAGATGGGGTCTACAAATCCTACAACGGAGGGAAGACTTGGAAGAAACTGGGTTTGGACAAAACCCAGCAGATCTCACGCATCGTTATCCACCCCAAGAACCCGGACATAGTTTACGTAGCGGCTCAGGGGGCCATCAACGCGCCGACCCAAGACCGTGGCATTTACAAATCCACCGATGGTGGCAACACCTGGAAGAAGGTGCTCTTCGTGAATGACCTCACCGGTTGTTCGGAGCTCTCGATGGATATGCATAACCCCCAGGTGATCTACGCGGCCATGTGGCACCACCAGCGACTTCCCTGGAAAGTGATTAGCGGCGGACCCGGCAGCGGCTTGTATAAATCCAGTGACGCAGGCGAAACCTGGGAGAAGATCAACCAGGGCCTCCCGAAAGAACTTGGTAAACTGGCCATCTCCGTGAGCCGCGCGAATCCGGAGAAAGTGTATGCACTTGTTGAAAGTGATACGCAGAAGGAGCAAGGAGGACTTTTTGTTTCGGACAACGCCGGCAAGAACTGGTCGAAGGTCAGCAGTGACCATCGCCTTGTGCAGCGGGCATGGTACTACATCGAAGTATTTGCCGATCCCCAAAACGAAAATGTAGTCTACGTGATGAGTGCCCCGGCGTTGCGCTCCATCGACGGCGGCCGCACGTGGGAGAATATCTACGGTCCACATGGTGATTACCACGACCTGTGGATCAACCCACACAACAACAAGAACTTCGCCATCATCGACGACGGCGGCGTGGGCATCACCTACAACAACGGCAAATCATTCTCCTCGCAAAGCAATATGCCGACAGCCCAACTCTATCGCATCAACGCCGACAACAACTTTCCGTACCGACTTTACGCCGGACAGCAGGATAACACCACGGTACGGATCGCCAGCATGGGACTGGGACGTTACAGCATTGGCCGCGAACAGTGGACGTACTCAGCCGGCGGCGAGAGTGCCTTCCTGGCTTTCGATCCCAACAACCCCGATGAGGTGATGGGTGGAAGTTACCTCGGCACGATTGAACTGATCAGTCACAAGGCGGAAGCCGGAACAAGCATCATGGCCGCACCCATACAATACCTTGGCCGCGAAACCAAGGACATGAAATACCGCTTCAACTGGAACGCCCCGATTATCTGGTCGAAGCATGAGCCGGGTACCTACTACCATGGAGCGCAGGTCTTGCTTCGCACGCGCGACAAAGGCATCAGCTGGGAGGAAGCCTCTCCCGACCTGACCCGCAACGAAAAAGAGAAACAAGGAAAGGGCGGCGGGCCGTATACCAACGAAGCCGTGGGGGCAGAGAACTACGGAACCCTGGCCTATGTCGTTGAATCACCGCTGGAAAAAGGCGTGATCTGGACGGGCAGTGACGACGGCGTGGTAAGCCTGACACGCGACAACGGTAAAACCTGGACCAACACCTTCAAGACACTGCAAGAATGCCTGGTAAATTCCATCGAAGTCTCACCGCACGATCCCGCTACGGCTTACATAGCAACCACACGGTACAAGTTCAACGACTTTACTCCCGGTATCTATAAGACCGCTGACTACGGCAAGACGTGGGTGAACATCAGCAAGGGCATTCCCTATGGGGCGTATACCCGGGTTGTTCGTGAGGACCCGGTGCGTAAGGGATTGTTGTTTGCCGGCACCGAGCTTGGACTTTACATCTCGTGGAACGGCGGAACATCCTGGCAACCCTTCCAGCTGAACTTCCCCGTGACCCCTGTCACCGATCTTCTCATCAAGAACGATGACCTGGTGGTTGCTACCATGGGACGCTCGTTCTGGATCCTCGACGACCTGGGCCTCATTCGTCAGGTCAATCCCGGAGATGAAGCCTTCAAGGTGTATAAGCCTGAGGATGCTATTATCGGCAACTGGGGCAGCCCGTTGAGTGGCTCCAACATCGCCGACTTCAAAGGCATGGGTGAGTTTGAAGGCGTGAACCCGGCAAATGGTGTCGTGATTTACTATCAACTTCCCAAACTGGCCGACTCCATCGAAGTCAGGATGGAAATCAAAGACGCTTCGGGAAAGTTAGTCCGTACCTATTCATCCAAAGCCGATGAGAAATTTGAGTCTTATGCCGGCGGACCGCCTGCCAATCCTACCCTCATGAAGAGCAAGGGGCTCAACCGTCATGTATGGGATATGCGCTATCCCATCATGCCTGGCGTACCGAAAGTCTACATTGAATCCAGCTTCCGGGGGCACAAGGCTTCTCCAGGAAGCTACTCAGTAACCGTCAAGTACGGCAGCAACGAGAGCAAGGCTGAATTCAAAATACTGCCCAACCCGCACTACCCGACAACAGCAGCGCAATATGAAGAGTATCACACCTTCATGTCGGAAGTGGAAAGCAACCTGTCAGCCATGCATAAGCAGGTGAACGCCATGATGAAGGCGCGCAATCAGATTGAAACTGTGATCAAGGATATGGGATCACAGGAGAAATTCGCCGCCTTGAAGAAAGAAGGCGAGGCCCTGGTGAAGAAGATGACCGCCTGGGACGATGACATGATCCAGCGCAAGGCAAAGGCCTACGACGATGTGGACAACTTCGAAAACAAGTTCACGGCCAACTATATGTTCATGATCAACCAGACCGAGAGCGACATTCCGCGCGTGAACAAACCCAATCGCGATCGCCGGGCAGAGTTGGAGAAGGAGTGGGCAGCGCTCGAAGCAAGGAGCAAGACGATCATGGAAACCGACGTGCCGGCGTTCAATAAGAAGCTCTGGGAAGCGGGGATCGGCGCCGTGTACTAGTCTCGTGCTGGAAACTATTGCCCGCCAACAATAGCTTCGGCTTCGATTTCAACCAGGTAAGGACTTCCAACCAGGCCGGCCTGAACCATCGTGTTTGCCGGCTGGATTTCCCTGAACCGTTCGCCGTGCGCCCGGGCAATGGGTTCCCATTCGCTAAGGTTGCGCACGTAGATCCGCGTCCTGACCACTTCACCCAGAGAAGATCCAAGCGATTGCAGGGCGCCTTCGATCTTGTCGATAATGAAGTGTGTCTGCGCCGCAGGGTCATTGCCGCCGATGTTGAGCACGCCATGCGTAGCTGTGGTGCCGGAGATGAAGATGTGATTTCCTTTTCTGACGGCACGGCTGAAGCCCGCAAGGTCTTCCCACACGGTGCCGCTCAACGCTTTGGACCTGCCGTCATCTCCCGGCTTGACGGGAAACGGAGCAGGAAGTGATTTGATGTGGTGACTCAGGTCGCCCGAAGCGGTGAGGAATGGAGGCTTTCTGTATTCATCACCGCAATCACCGGGAATGGATGTCAACTGAGCAAGGGCGTTTTTGATCTCGTCATTGTCGTGGGAATTCAACGACAGGCCGAAGAGGGAACTTGTTTCGGCGATGTGCTCGCTGGCCCCGAGTCGCGCCCCGATGATAACCGCGGCGACCGCAGGTTGGTCGAGGATGAACCGCGAGGCCACGCTGGCCATGGAGGTCTTATGACGGTCGGCCACAGCCTTGAGTGTTTGAAGAAGGACCTGGAACTTATCCCAGCCTCCTGCTGCGTCGATGAAACGTTTGTATTTCATCATTGACCACGTCTTCAGGGAGCTTTGGTTGGGCTCTGCCTTGGCCAGCCATCGTTCGGTGAGAAATCCACCGGCCAGTGTCCCAAAGGCAAGCAATTGTACGCTGTGCTCGAGGCACAAGGCCCTCATCGATCCTGAAGCTCGCTGGTCAAGGAGCGAATAGCAAACCTGGTTAGAAACAATGGGGATACCGCTCGCCAGCACGATGCCCAGGTGTGCGGTATCAAAATTGGTTACACCCAGGTGTGCGATCAGTCCCTCTTGCCTGAGTTCGGCGAGAATGAACAGACAATCCAGCCACCTTGGGTCAGCATAGTTCCAGGCATGAAATTGCATCAGGTCAATGCGGTCGGTCTGCAACCTGGTCAGCGCACGATCAACAGCTTCCCTCACCAGTTTTTGGTTGACAGGCCCGGGTGAAGGAACCCATTTCGTTAACAATTGAACCGGACCCTTGGCAAGTTTCTTCCGGAATGTGCCGGCGATCACTTCTGACGAGCCGTAGTGATCAGCCATGTCAAAGGTGGTGAGCCCGGTGTCGACGTAGGAAGCCATGGCGTGGGCCGTCTTCTCCGGGTCAAGTGTCTTTCCGTCGCGCTCCATGTCGGCGATCTGCCACAACCCGGTGACGACTCGGGAGATATTCAGGCCGGGGCCCAATTCGGTACGCTCAGAGATCATGTGTGCAAGTTACTCGGGAGGGAGTGTTGAAAACAATTGCTTCGTATCAACTCCTTTTTTCTTCAGGCTCCGCCTTTCCAGAAAGTAAATTATGGATCCACCAGCCATCACCAGCAACCAAACCGGGGTGGAGTGAAAATACCACGCATCCGCGGGTGCGCGAAGGTCTTTGGCGATGTGGATGATTAGGAAACCCTCCAGGAAAAGGATTCCGGTGCCGGCCAGCAGTTTTCGTGATATGCTTCCCTTCAGCAGAGTGATTTGTTCCGCCAGCTGTGGGTTATGGCTCGGCACCGAGAGCACGGTGATGCACATGGTCAGAAAGTTTACGAGCATGCTCGTAACCAGGATGTCGATGCCCAAAAAGAAGTCGCCGGCAAAGTGACAACCCAGGATCCCGAACGAGGCCACGGTGCCGCTCACCAGCAAGGCCACATGAGGAGTATGATAACGGGAATGCACGTGGGTCACCTGCTTCGGAAAGATGCCGTCTTCCGCCCAGGCGAACATGAGGCGTGAGACGGAGAGGAGCATGGCGGGAAGGTCATTGGTCAACGCTACCGCGGCGCCGGCCATGATGGCTACCGTCCAGCCTGGACTCATCAACACGCTCATCAGCCCGGAAGCGGTCACATCTGAGCTCATGGCTTTCATTGCCACGTATTGCCAGGGGATGGCATGATATACAGCCCCGCTGAAAAGAAAGTAGAAGGTGCCCACGATGGTGACAGCGAGCCCAATGGCCAGCGGCAGGTTGCGGGACGGGTTCTTGGCTTCGCCGCCCGCTTGCGCGATGCTGTCGAAACCAATGAAACTCGAAAAGAGTACGGCTGAGGCGGATAGAAAAATGAACGGATCAAAAAGGGCTGAGCCCTCCAGGGGTCCCTCTGACATTCCACTGAGTAAGGCATTGAAGGTTTCCGGGCCTGCCAGGAATCCCATGACAATGACGATTGATCCAAGGACGAACATCAGGATCATCAGGGGTATTAGCGTTCGTTCATAGATTTTGAGTCCACGAATATTTATCCAGACGAATAGCCACAACGTACCGAGGGAAAGGCAAACGCGAACGCTTCCCTGTTCGAGCCACGCACCAAGACCCGGGTTGTCAAGGGCAAATGCGATGTCGCGGATGAAAGGAACGATGACATAAGACACGACCCCGATCGCGATGGTGAGCCCAAACCACTGGGAGAAGCTGGCGACAAAACCCAGGTAAGGGCTTAATCCCCGGCTTGCATAGACATAACTGCCGCCCGCCCGTGGCATAGCGGACGCGAGCACAGCATAAGACAAAGCAGCAAGTATGGCGGGAACGGCGGCGAAGGCAAACGCGGGCAGTACATAAGGACCAATGCCCGGCACGTTCCGCTGGATCATGAACGGCACCACATACACCGAAGCGCCAATCATCGAGCAGATGCCGGTGGCGGTAAGACCCAGCAAGCCCATCTGGCGGGAAAGTCCTGATGACGATGGTGCGCTCACCCGGGCAAGTTGACAAAAAATAGGATACTTCGGCGCAGGCGGCCGAAATTTACGACGCTCGGTCGCACAGGAGAATCGGAATGGGTAATAAGCGATATATTGCCTTGCGAAGGGAGACTTTCGAGTTCTTATGATTGAGGTATTTAAGGAGAAAAAGCAGTCGAGCTACCAGTGGACGGATGTCACGGCACCGGCTAAATCCGAGCTCATCGAAATTGCCAATGGGTTCGGACTGCCGATCGCCCAGGCGGAAGATTGCCTTCAGCCCGAACATCTTCCCAAGATTGAAGCTATTGGCGACAATACGTTCGTGATCCTGCGATGCTTCACCGAACTGGCCACGGATGAGGACGACACCATCCAGGAGGTTACCGATAAGATTGCCATCTTCTTTGGTAAAGACTTTGTGATCACCGTACATCGACCGGCCTTCAAGTTTCTTGCGGCTATCAAGTCGGAATTCCCTGAATCGGAGAGTTACCCGACGCCCTATCACCTGTTGGTCAAGATATTCGAACAGGTGATCAGTTCATTTGATCCGCCGCTCACCAAACTCGCCCAGGCCATCGACTTGTACGAGCCCCAGGTATTTCTTCAAAAGAAGACGCCCGACTTGCTGAAGGATCTCTATTATATCAAGCGGCGCGCAACGGTGATCGACAATGTGCTGGACATGTCCAAGCCAAACCACAAGCACCTGAAAGGGAAGATATCCACCCAGCAGTACAATCACATCAAAGACGAATTCCTGCGGCTTCAGACCATGGCCCGCCAGGTGGTTGACAACGTGACCAACTTGCTCAACATCTACATATCGCTGTCGGCACAGCGTACCAATGAGGTGATGCGGGTGTTGACCGTCTTTTCGGTCTTCTTCATGCCGCTCACATTTATCGCCGGAATCTACGGGATGAACTTCAACGTGATGCCTGAACTGCGCTGGGATTATGGATACTTCTATAGTATCATCCTTATGGTAAGCGTCACGCTCAGCACCTACCTCTGGTTCAGGAGGAAAGGCTGGCTATAGGGGCGTCATTTTCGGCCTTGATTTTTGTCATGGTGGAAAGGCCGCTTGGAAGTTACCTTTAGGCGATCACGAATTATGTCCCCATTATTTGACCGACCATCACCCGCGCAGCCAGGTCAGCCGTTTCCTATCGGTCCGACTTGCGTGGACGGTGGGGTGAACTTCAGTCTGTTCTCCCGAAATGCCCGCCGGGTGGAGTTGCTGCTTTTTCGCGGGGCCAACGACAAGGAGCCGTCCCGGACGATTTCCCTCGATCCGTACAATAACCGGACTTATCACTATTGGCATGTCTTTGTACCGGGCATCCACGCCGGGCAGCTCTATGCCTACCGGGTTGACGGCATCCACGATCTTGCCAAAGGGCATAGATTCAATCCCAGCCTGATTCTTCTTGACCCCTACGCGAAAGCCATAGCGTTCCCCAGTGGCAGAACCCGACGGGAGCAGCAGCCGGGCGGGGTGCC
>JAYRNL010000144.1:0-5133 GCA_041912235.1 Cyclobacteriaceae bacterium | reverse complement strand
TCCACCGTTGAAGTTCATGAGACCATAGTGGGCGGTACGACGGTCTGGAAAAAGGATTGACCAGGATTTTCATTTATATTGATAAGATGAAAGACAGTGCACCCCATGAATCCTGGTAAGCGTGTTTGCGTTATCGGTGCCGGTCCCTCAGGAATCGCGGCGGCAAAGAATCTCCTGGACATGGAGCTGGAGGTGGTTGTGTACGACTACGGATCCGAAGTGGGAGGGAACTGGGTCTTTACTGACCAACCATCGCATTCCAGTGTTTTTGAAACAACCCATATCATCAGTTCCAAAACGCTTTCGCAGTACGACGACTTCCCGATGCCTGCCGATTATCCCGACTATCCCTCACACCAGCAGTTGGCTGCCTATTTTCAGGACTACGCCAGGCACTTTGCCCTATACCCGCACATTCGTTTTGGGACCACCGTTCAGCGATGTGAGCTGGAGAAGGATCAACGCTGGAAGGTGACCACCACCAAAGGTGGTGTGACTTCAGAAGAGTATTTCGACGCGTTGGCCGTTTGCAACGGTCATCATTGGAAGCCCCGTTACCCGGAATACCCGGGCCAGTTCACCGGCCAGCTCATGCACTCCCATGATGTTAAGCGGTTTGGCCTATTCTCGGGGAAACGTGTTCTGGTCATCGGCGGCGGCAATTCGGCGTGTGATGTGGCGGTGGAATCGTGCCGGGTATCTGCATCGACCGACATCAGCTGGCGAAGGGGCTATTGGGTCGTTCCCAAATTCATTTTCGGAAAGCCCACGGATACAATCGGTGGTTTCCTTCATCATTTGCCTCCTGCGGTTTGGAGGAAGGCGACGGGTTTGATGATCAAAACGATTCAAGGAAGCAATTCATCCTATGGTCTTCCTGAGCCCGAGGCTGATTTTGGATTTCATCACCCCACGCTCAACAGTGAGCTGTTCTATTTTATCCGTCATGGCAAAATCCGGCCACGACCGGATATCGAACGATACGATGGCAGGACGGTGCACTTCAAAGACGGCACTTCTGGCGAATACGATGTGGTTGTGGCCTGCACAGGCTATTGCATTGCGCATCCATTCTTCGATCCCGGGCTGGTCGATTATTCACATGGCGACGTCTCGCTTTACCTCCGGATGATCCATCCCTCGATCCGCAATCTTTATTTCATCGGCATGTTCCAGCCGTTGGGTTGCATCTGGCCGGGCGCAGAACTTCAGAGCAAATTGATGGCCGCGGAACTGGCCGGACATTGGAAGCGCCCGGCGGATACTGCACGCCTTGCCCAGGAAGAAGTGGCGCATCCCGACTTCCGCCAGATCAAGACGCCGCGGCATACCATCACGGTTGACTACCATAAGTTCAGGAAGCGATTGCTTCGCGAATTATCCAAAGTAAACCAACCTGCGCATGCATAGAGCCCTCATTGTTCTCTTGTGTTGGTTGGCTGCCTTGACGGTTCAGGCACAAACAGTAGTGTTTCGCTCCAACAACATCGTGCTCGAGCAGGCCTTTGCCTGGGCGCGGTACCGCGCGCTGTCATATGCCCACTATGGCGCAGATCCTGTTGGTAACTGGTATGAGGCCTCACTGCCCAACCGTGAAGCCTTTTGTATGCGCGACGTATCCCACCAGGCCATCGGAGCGGAGATTCTTGGCCTGAGCAAGCATAATGAGAACATGTTCCGGAAGTTTGCCGCCAATATCTCCCCCGAAAAGGACTACTGCTCTTTCTGGGAAATCAATCGCTACAACAAGCCGGCGCCGGTCGATTATGAAAACGACAAGGATTTCTGGTACAACCTGCCGGCCAACTTCGATGTGGTGCATAATGCCTGGCGGTTGTACAAGTGGACGGGCAACAAAGCCTACCTGGACGACCCGGCGATGAAGAAATTCTATGCCCTTAGCATGAACGAGTATGTCGACCATTGGGATATCGGTGGCAAGGAAGCCCCGACGCGCAACCGGGCCCTTCATGCGGCACAGGCGAAGCGATTCAAGTCACACCGGGGAATACCGACCTACAACGAAGGTGGCCGGGGCGAGACCCTGCTGGGGATTGATCTTACCTCTGCCTTGATTGCCGCCTATTCATCGTACGCTGCTATGCTCGAGCAACAAGGTGAACGAAAACAGGCTGAGCTGATGAGGGAAAAGGAAGAAGTGGAGAGAAAGTTCCTCGAGGAATTCTGGTGGGACAGCCAGAAAGGGGAGTACCGGTCAATTCTCTATGCCGACCAATCCTTCGACCATTTTATGGTGGGCGACAATCAGGCTTACCTGCATTATCTGCTTTATTTTAACGCGCTGCAGGATCAGGACCGTGCAAGCAAGATTGTTGGCATGTACCGCGATCACTATAAGTCGTTGATCGTAGAACTCAAGTCGTATCTTCCTCAGCTCTTTTACGAGCAGGGACTTCCCGGCCTGGCCAACAGTATGATTGTTGAGCTGTGCAGCCCATCCAACAAGCGACGGGATTATCCCGAAAACTCATTTACGGTGATCGAACACATTACCCGGGGATACATGGGCATCGAACCTGACGCGGCCAATCAGGTAATCGCAACACTTTCCCGATTGGAGGCGCCTGCCGACTGGGCTGAATTGTCAAGGGTTCCGGTTCTGGGTCAACGCGTTACTGTAAGGCACAACGGACAAGTATCCAGCTCATTGCAAAATCTGGGCGATGGAACCATCACCTGGCAAGCCTCTTTCTATGGGGCCTTTGAATTGCTGCAGGTCAACGGCAAACCGGTTACGTGCAAGCAGATTCAACGCAACGGGCAACTTGTCTCCATGGTGGAAGTATCCATCCCCGCAGGAAAGACGGCAGCCGTTTCGGTCAATTAAACACAACCCTGGCACGGGGAGAATCGTACATGCGGCAAAACGTCCGCTCATGAAATTCCCGTTGCTGCCTCTTCTTCTCATTTTGTCCATCGCGTCACCAGCGCAAGATGCCCGACAACTTATTCGCGAAACCCTCGAAGCCTATGGTGGAAACTCATGGTCCCGCGTCAATGGGGTCAAGATGCACACCTACGGCCACTACCATTGGCTGGAACAGTCGGAAAGCCCGACAGGCCCGCAACTTACTTCCTACGAAGACACCGAAGAGGTGCACGGCACCAAGGATAGGCTTCTTTACAAGAAGAGCACGCAGAGACATTTTCAAGCCAATGAGCCATCAACGATGACCGTGGTTGTCAATGGCGACAAGGGAAGTGTGAGGTTTGGTGAGAGACCTGCCATGCCCTTCCGTCCGTATTCTGGTATGATGGACAGGCAGAAGGCATGGCTGCTTTTTTGTCCCGACCGGTTACTGAACCTGTTGGCTTCCGCCGAAGTCACCTATGGTGGAGAGCGCCATTTTCTCGGCGTTCGCCACCAGGTAGTACAGTTTACTTCGCCGCAAGGAAACGGCTCGGTCTCGATCAACGCGAATACCCGGCTGATCTCCGAGGCTAGCTTTGAGCTTGCATTTCCGAGGGAGTATTTCTTTTCCATTTGGGGTACGCTCACGGCCAGGGTGCAATACACGCTGTACGGATTGTATCCCGGGAACCGGTACTTCCCTCATCAATGGGATATCTGGCTAAACGATCAGTACTATTCTCAAACCACGGTGGCCGACATCACTTTCCTCGACAGCCTCGATACGAATCAATTTGCTCTTGAGGATGCCCTGGTGAGCAACTATCCTTCAGACCCGCGGTTGAGCGAAAAGAAAATCAACGTGAATCTCCTGAAAGACGTAGCGCCGGGGATTCAGTTGCTCCCTGATTCGTGGAACACGTCGTGGGTGGTTCAGGACAAAGGCGTGGTCGTGTTGGAAGCTCCAATCAGTTCTTGGCACAGCAAACAAGTGATCAACGAAATACGTACGCGTTATCCGTCTAAACCAATCCTCGGCGTTATCGTCACCTCCGACGCCTGGCCTCACCTCGGTGGAGCGCGCGAATACATGGCTGAAAAAATTCCTGTGTATACCAGCGCATTGAACCTGCCAATCCTGAATAAGGTCGCTCAGGCTGATTACTCCGGCAACCCGGACAGCTTCCAGTCAAGGAGGCAGCGGCCCTCGTTTCGCCCGATCACCGATCCGATAACACTTGACGATGCCGACAGGCCGCTCACGATATACCCGGTCAACGGCGAAGGCGGCGAGCGCATGGTCGCTGTCTATTTCCCGAAACAGAAAATCCTGTATGCCAGCGACCTGATCCAAATGCTCAATCGGAAGACCAAGACGTTCTTTTTCCCCGAGTACCTGATGGAGGTCAAGAAGCTTGTTGACAGGCATCACCTCGACGTGGAGACGGTGTATGCCATGCACACCGAACCGCTTCCCTGGTCGGACGTACGTGAGGCGCTGGATAAACTGAAATAGGCAGGGGCAAGGCAAGAAAGAAATCGTGGGAATTGGCTTTATTAGCCGACAAGTTCCACCGCATGCCGAAGCTCTATACACTACTCTTTGCCCTCCTCAGCAGCTTGCCTGCGTGGAGTCAACCCAAGGATTCCAGGCTGCTCATTCACAATGTGACGATTATCAATGTGATCGATGGCAGCGCCCGGCCCCAATCTGCGATCCTCGTCGATGGCAAGACAATCAAGAAGATCGGTCCCTATAAGCAACTCCGATCCGGTGTACCCCAAGCCCTGCACCTGGATGGCAAGGGCAGGTACGTGATTCCCGGTCTTTGGGACATGCACGTGCACCTGGAAGGGACGGAGCTGGTGGAAGACAACCTGGCGCTGCTCCCGGTGTTCCTTGCCTACGGCATCACCACCATCCGGGATTGCGCGAGCGACCTGGGAAATCAGGTGGTTACCTGGCGAAACGAAATTCGGTCGGGCAAACGGATCGGCCCCAGAATATTTACCGCAGGACGGAAATTGGAGGGGAAGAAATCAATGTGGAAGGGTGACCTGGAAATCTCGGACTATGCTGAATTGGCAAAGAGCCTGGACACCCTCGATCGGCTGAAGGTTGACTTTGTCAAGATCACGGAAAATACGTTAAGCGGTGATTTGTTCCTCATGAGTGTGGAAGCTGCCCATCAGCGCAAGTACAAGGTGTCGGGGCACGTACCGCTCGATGTTACGATCCAATCGCTGGTCGATGCCGGATA
>JAYRNL010000143.1:0-6259 GCA_041912235.1 Cyclobacteriaceae bacterium | reverse complement strand
TATCCGAACCTGGCCAACAAGCTTCCGAATACCCAAATTGCTTCTTACCTGGGCATTACACCTGAATTTCTGAGCAAAATCCGGAATGAACGTCTCCTTAAATGATCCAACCCTTAACCTACATTAAGACTATTTCCTAATCTACCTTATAGTCCTGTATCGCTACCTCGTTCAACCTTTGTACTGTTAAAAGTGACGAAACTAAAAACATACAAAGATTATGAAAACTGAACATGCTAAAACAAAGGTAGCTATCATTGGTCTTGGCAACATTGGAAAAGCCATCGCCGCCAATCTCATCAAAGGAAATCATCCTGTAATAGTGGCTTCACGCGATTCCGGCAAAGCACAATCCGTTGCCGCCACCCTTGGCCCCCTTGCCGCAGCGAAAGAAACAACCCTGGCCATTGAAGAAGCTGACGTTGTCATTCCTGCGATCTACTTCAACAGTCTTAAAGAGTTCTTCCAGTCCTACGCGCCGGCACTGGAAGGCAAAATAATCGTCGATGTATCCAATCCTATTGCGCCGGATGGAAACGGAGGCTTCAAGAAGATTGTCGGTGAGCACGAATCTGCCGGATCGATTCTTTCGAGACTGAAACCGAACCATGCCAAACTGGTCAAGGCATTTGGAACACTGGGGGCTGCCTCTTTACAGCAGTCGGCCTTTAATGAACCGGAAAGAAAAGTACTATTCTATGCGTCCGACAGCATCACTATCCATCCCCAAGTTGAAGAACTGATTACCAGCAGTGGCTTTGAGCCCTTCCACGTGGGAGGCCTGGATCAATCCATCCGGATTGAGGTTTTTGGTGACTTGCACGAATTTGGCGGACTTGGCAAATCCGTGACACTGCAAGAAGCCAAAAGTCTATTGACCCACGTGTAACACACAAAACACTATGAAACTCCAGACCATCATCGCAACGTTAGTCATTCTCCTGGCCGCGTGCCAAAACAAAATGGAAAATCAGTCAAACCCATCAAACCCAAATTCCATGGAACAAACAACAGAAAAGACAGCCATCGAGAAAGTTTTATTCTCTTACCGTGATGCGCTTAATTCGTCAGATGTGAATAACGTACTTCCCCTCTATACCAACGATGGGGTATTCATGCCATCCAATGCGCCTTCGGCCATTGGACAAGAGCAAGTAAAAGCCGCTTACGAATTTGTATTTTCACAAATTCAATTAAACATTGAATTCTATATTGACGAAATAGTGGTTAATGGCGACTATGCCTTTGCGCGGACGACTTCAAAAGGCACCACATTAATACATGCTAATAAACAAACCGTGGCAGAAGAAAATAGAGAGCTTTTTGTTCTTCAAAAAACAAACGGAACCTGGCAAATAGCCCGTTACATGTTTAACAAAATGAAATAGCCCACAGACATTAGTCGCACACATTTTGACTGGGACGGGGTTTGATGTCCTCAAAACGTTTACTCACTTTAGCTAAATTGTACATTGCAATTGCTCCCAGGTTTAAGCGTCAGAGAAACTATGAAACGCAGACAATTTCTACAAACCCCACTGTTAGCCGCGGCATTGACGTCCGCGATCCAGACCGATGCCAAAGAGAGGCCCAAGAAAGGCTTTAAGGTCTGCGCCGGCAAAGACCGGTTTCAACAGGAACTCCATATTATGGGAGGGCAATTCGACCGTATCGTATCGGCCGAAGACACCGACGGCGACCTGTTGATTTACAATACCGTTCGACAGGAAAAAGGCGGCCCGGCGCTTCACCTTCATCACGAACAGGATGAGTGGTTTTACGTGATCAAGGGTGAATTCCTGGTCAAGGTAGGCGACGACACGTTTACCCTGAAACCCGGAGACTCTGCCTTCGCTCCCAGAAAGATACCCCACGCCTTTGCCAAAGTAAACGAGGGCGAAGGGCAAGTTTTGGTGTTGTTTCAGCCGGCCGGTTCCATGGAGGACTTCTTCAAACAAATGAGCAAGCACGGCAGCAGCATTCCCCAGGACCAGGAACGCCTATTAAAGGAATTGTGGGAGACGCATGGAATGCAGGTGGTAGGTCCGCCGCTTACCTTCTAACCGGTGACACGTTGATTTGAACACATAGCGATGAAATTGGTAAAATTGATTCCTGGATTACTCACGCTTGTGAATATCTATGGTTGCAACACAAATACTCAGCAACCCGAAAGCAAGTTCCAGGGCATGTGGAGCCTTGACAAATTTGAACAGTTTGACAGCCTGGCCGGCAAGTGGATGGATGATCCGACAAGGATCGGATGGAGCGGTTACATACTTTATGATGGCCAAGGTCACATGGGTGTGCATCTCCGTCCCAAGGGATACACAGACTTTGATACCCGTGAGAGCATAGACAGTTTGAATCACGACGAATTAAAAGTGCTGGCGAAATTCTACAGGTCGAACTTCGTCTACTTTGCCAACTACGCGACCAGCGGCACAACCATCGACCATAAACGACTGACGGCGACAGAACCCCGCAATTGGGGAACTACATTAACGCGGGAGTTCGAATTCAAAGGCGACACCTTGATCCTAACTGCCCATGAAGACATCGGGGGGCAGCAAATACGACTCCGATGGATTAAGCTGAACTGACCAGCGTGGAGTATTTCGAACTATTCACATGATACTATTAGCATTCTCGTTTGACCATGCTGATAGGAGGAAATCGGTCGGTTATTGTTTGAAAAAGGCCAAATAGCATCCCAACCAGGGTTCCCCATTCAGGCATGTTCCGCGATACATTTGGGATAGAATGGTCGATCGAACTTGACACAGTTCAAAGGACAATCCCATACAAAAAAAGGCGTAAATTGAATCAAGAACATCCTTCGAGGCGTTCCTACTAAGCCAATAGAATATGAAAGACTCCACTTTGTTGCGCTATGCATCATTACTATCCATATTCTTTGCGCTGATTCACATCACCGGCGACATCATTTACGGTTTTGAGAAAGGTGGTGCCTCCAACCTGGTCGTGCTGCCTATTTTTGCCGTTTGGTCATACGCCGCCCTTGCTCTTACCGAACGAAAATGGGGACATATCATCATCATTCCGGGAGCTTTATTGGGACTGGCCATTCCCGTTGTTCATATGATGGGGGCGGGAATTGGGAAACAAGTCGAAGGCCGTGAAGGAGCTTTCCTTTTTGTCTGGACAACCATCGCCCTGGGAGTTACTTCAACTTTCTCGATCATGCTATCGTTGCGCGGACTGTGGCAATTGATTCGCCGGCGACCTGAATAAGCAGACATTTCCAACCAAGGCAGGCGTTCGCGCGAAAAACCTGCACCAAGTATTCGTGAGGAGAATATTGCCAACAAAGAGAGGCTAGGCAAACCGGACTGACCGAGGATCCTCCGAACAGGTGGGAAACCGCCGGGCGTCATGGCGAGTTTTGTTTCGAAAGTAAAAAGATTCCCGGGACGACATTTTCAGCCACCATTTCTCCACCTTTGCGAACATCCGCCATGCTTCAGCACAACTTCACCATCTTCCTTCGCCACATTCGTAAACGGAAGTTCTTTGCGGGCATCAACCTGTTGGGTATGACGGCCGGCAATACCGCCTGCTTGCTCATCGCCTTGTATATACTGGATGAATTCAGTTATGATCGTTTTCATGTCAATGCCGATCGTCTCTACCAGGTCGGACTGCACCAGAGCCTGGGGGATAATGACATGCGCAGTACCTCCACGTGTCCACCCCTGGCGGACGCCATGATGGCCGAGATTCCCGAAGTGGAATCCACGTTGCGGCTAAATCGCTGGCTGAGGCTGGTGCTGCGAAACGGGGAAAAGACCACCACGGAGGACAACGTATTCTTCACCGAAAGCAACTTCTTTGAATTCTTTTCATTCCCGCTTGTTTCCGGCAATCCCAAAACGGCTTTGAAGGAACCAAATACGCTCGTACTAAGCGAAACGACGGCCCGAAAACTTTTTGGTAATGGAAACCCGCTGGAGAAGCTGGTTGTCATCGGCGAAGGAGAAGACAAACAATCATACAAAGTGACCGGCGTTGCCGCCGATTGTCCCGGTAATTCGCATTTCCATTTTAACGTACTGCTCTCCGAAGGTCCAGACAGTTACTTCAACCTAAATGCCTGGCTCAACAGTGGCGTCCTCACCTATTTCTTGCTGCGCGAAAACGCTTCCCTTGCCGGGGTTGAAAACAAATTGGAAAACATCATCGCTAACCATGTAGCCCCCGAAGTGAAGACATTATTGGGCACCAGCCTGGAACAATTTCGCGCTGCCGGAGGTACCTACAGGTTCTATACCACCCCCATCACCGACATCCATCTGCGGTCAACTTCGATGGAGGATGTGGAACCCGGGGGCAGCCTGATGTACCTCTATGTCCTGGGGGGTATCGGTCTGTTTATCCTGGCGATCGCCTGCATCAACTTCATGAACCTTTCCACTGCGCAATCTGCGGGTCGTGCAAGGGAAGTGGGCCTGCGCAAAACGCTGGGGTCGCGCCGCCGACACCTGGTCGCACAGTTTCTGGCGGAGTCGCTGGTCTACAGTTTGACCGCCGTTGTCATGGCCTTCGTGCTTTGCTACTTCTTGCTGCCCGTCTTTCATCGACTGTCTGGAAAAGAACTCCATTTGGCCCACCTGCTGGACGTCCGCTTCCTGTTGGGCGTTGGCTCGATGGCGGTCATTGTCGCTTTGCTGGCTGGCAGCTATCCCTCACTTTACCTGACTTCCTTTCAGCCGGCTGATGTCCTCCGCGGAAAAGTCAGTTCCGGTCTCAAGAGCAAAGGCATCCGCAGTACGCTGGTCGTGTTTCAATTTGGGGTATCCATCTTCCTCATCATCTTCACTAGTGTGGTCTATAACCAGATCAAGTTCATGCAACAACAGCAAATGGGCATGGACAAGAAGAACGTGATGATCATTGAAATTGGACAGCGGCTCGGCTCCCATGGACAGGCCTTCCGAAATGCACTTGGGCAACAACCTGGCGTTGTAAAAGCCAGTTTTATAGGCAGCAAATTTCCCGGTACGAACACAACTACGTTGATGCGCACCGCACACGCCGATGGTGAACACCGGGTCTCCAGCTTTCATGCCGACTTCGACTCCAAGGAAGTTCTCAAGTTTGAAATGAAAGACGGGCGTTACTTCTCACCCCATTTTCCATCCGATTCCAACGCGGCTATCATCAACGAAGCCGCCGCCCGGGAATTTGGGTTTGATAAAGCGGAAGGCCAGGAAATCCTGAACAACCAAAATGCCTATGACTTCTTCCGCTTCCACGTCATTGGCATCATGAAGGATTTCAATTTTGAAAGCTACCGCGACAACGTACGGCCGCTGGCTGTCTTCCTGGACCCCAGCGCCTGGGGCTTTCTGATGGTGCGCTATGAAGGCAACGCCAAAGTCATGGTGGACAACGCATCAAAACTTTGGAAACAGTATGCACCCGCCGAGCCTTTCGAGTATTCTTTCATGGACGAGAATTTTGACAAGTTGTTTCGTTCCGAGGAGCGGATTGGCCAGGTGATGAGCGTGTTTTCCGGCCTGGCCATTTTCATCGCCTGCCTTGGCTTGTTTGCACTTGCCGCCTTTACCACCGAACAGCGCACCAAAGAGATCGGCATCCGCAAGGTGATGGGCGCCTCGGTGAGGTCGCTGTCGGTCACGCTCACGAAGGATTTCATCGTGCTGGTGTTTATCGCCTTTGTGCCCGCCGCCGTTGCTGGCTGGTGGGCGTCCTCGCGGTGGCTTAACGGGTTCGCCTACCGGGTGGAAATCAACTTGTTAATCTTCCTGGCGGCCGGGCTCTCGGCCATGGTCCTCGCCTGGCTAACGGTTGGGTATCAGTCCGTCAAAGCGGCGCGTGCCAACCCGGCGGACTCGCTGCGGCACGAGTAATCCCGGCAGCCATTCTTCCAAAATCCAATCCCTTACCCGGATAATTTTGATAACTTAACCGGGGACATCGCCTATCAACCGAAAACCGGCATGAGAAAGATCATTTCCTTTATGCACCTATCCCTCGACGGTTTTGTCGCCGGGCCTAACGGAGAAATGAACTGGATAAAGGCTGACGAGGAGCTTTTCAATCACGTCGGCAAGCGCATCAGCGAAGGTGACACGGCGTTGTATGGGCGAGTGACCTACGAGATGATGGAAAGTTACTGGCCGACCGCGGGCGAGAAGGCAACGGCCACCCGGCACGAGGTTGAACATTCCCGGTGGTACAAGAATATCCACAAAGTAGTCCTATCCAAAACGCT
>JAYRNL010000142.1:0-6136 GCA_041912235.1 Cyclobacteriaceae bacterium | reverse complement strand
TGCTCGCCCAGGAAGACCACGTCATTTGTCCTGAACTTCTCAATGATATATTCCTCGGGCGCCAGCGATTTGCGCTTCACATATTCCACCATCTGTTGAGCGACAGGCTGCGCCTGAAGCTGACACGCATACAGGGCCATCCATAAAGCAAGACCAAAACGTCTCATCTCATTTCTATTTTCAAATTCAGCCTGACCTCAACACAACACGCAGTTCATTCAGCATCATCGCCGTCGCCCCCCACACAATTTCATTGTCAAAGACAAAGTGAGGCGCCCTGAGTTGATACACTTTGGCCGCCGTTATATCGCTTACGGTGACCGCGTCGTCACGGAGAAGTCCGCTTACCGTACCGTTAAGCACGCGAACCACCTCCACAGGATCCGGACTGAAGACCGGTTTCGAGCGCTGAACCCCCACTACCGGGGTTACCATGAAATTACTGGGGATAACAAAGAACTCGCTCAGTGTACCGATGATCTCGATGTTCGATGCCCGCACGCCGATTTCCTCCTCTCCTTCCCGAAGCGCTGTCTCGATCGCTGTCTCCCCTCCTTCGGCCTTGCCACCGGGCAGGCTCACCTGGCCACTGTGTGCGCCGAGGTATTCCGGGCGCTTCATGAGGGGAAACTTAATTTCGTTTGTATCCGGGTACAACAGGATCAGCACGCTGCCCGGCTTGGGCGGAGTCTTGTGCTGAAATACCGGCCGCATCTCCCCGATAGGGACAGCCCGCAACGGCTCGTGCGCCGCAGCGCCCGGCAGCGGCCTCTTCAAGGAGGACCGCAATCGTTCAACCAGTTGATCAAAGTCTAACGGCATGGCTTAAGTATCTCCGCCGTTACCATCCCGTCGCCGGCGCGTTCCGATAAGGTAAACTCTTTGCAGGCAGATTGCTTCTCCCC
The DNA here is from genome assembly GCA_041912235.1 of Cyclobacteriaceae bacterium. Taxonomy (GTDB): domain Bacteria; phylum Bacteroidota; class Bacteroidia; order Cytophagales; family Cyclobacteriaceae; genus ELB16-189. The sequence continues at coordinate 5,231 of JAYRNL010000142.1, read as the reverse complement.
GTTCTTGAGATAGGCCATACCCAGGTAGAAGTGCACCCGCTCAATGAAGGAGTCCATCGACTCGGCCTGTCGCAGCAACTTCACGGCCCGGTTGTAATCGCCGTTGAGAAGATAGTAAACACCCTTGTTGCGATAGGCCCATCCGTTGTCAGGATCCATGAGTATACTACGGTCAATCTCGGTCAGGCCTTCCGGCAACCTGTTCTGCATGAGAAGGATAAAGCCGCGGTTGTTGACAAAGTATGGTTGCTTTGGGGAGATGGTGAGCGCCTTCTCAATCTCCGCCATAGCCGTTTGCGGATCGTTGCGGGCAATGGCGATCATCGCGCGGGTGTTATAGATGTTTGCTTCGGCGGGGTTAATGGACTCCGCTTTGCGCAGGTCGGCTTCCGCTTCATCAAAACGACGGCGGTAATAATTTACCGTGCCGCGGTTGACGAGGAATTCCACGTTAGCGGCATCGAGAGCGATGGCGCGGTCAAAGGCGCGGAGCGCGTTGTCGTAGTCACGCATCTTGGTGGCTACCAGGCCTTCAGCGAAGTGAATCACCGCGGTGTCGGGCTTAACTTCCTTGATCCGGCGAACGTCCTGCATGGCATTGTAGTATTCTTTCAATTCATAAAAAGCATTCACGCGGTTGAAGTAAGCCGGCAGGTAGTCGGGCTTGCAGGCGATGGCCTTGTCGTAAAAGTTCTTCGCTTCTTCCCATCGGTGGGCCTGGAAGGCGATGGTGCCCAGGTTGTTGAGGGCGTCGACAAAGCAGGGATCAAGATTGAGGGCCTCGTTGAAGTAGCGGGTGGCCTCTGTGGTGTTCTGTTCGCCGAGGGCGCCATTGCCCTTCAGGAGGAATTGCTGGAGGCGGACTTCTTTTGCGGGGGTGCAGCCGGTGAGGATAAGGACTAAAAATGCTATTTTGTATGCCGATGAAATGCCCAAAATGTCAGCAGGATGATTAAACCGTGAAGACGCTGAGGCGCGAAGGAAAGACATAAGTTCAAAGCTATGAAGAAAACATCTCTCCTGCTTTGTTTGTTCCTGGTCACCGGACTGACCGCGGTGGCGCAGCGATACAAGACGATTGAGTTGAAGCCGATTACACAGGAAGGCTGGAAGTATTATTACGACCTGAAGAAGGTGAGCGGACCGGCAGCGCTGGAAGTCCCCTTATTGGCGGTGAATGATCAGGAGGTTACGCGCTACCTGAAAAGCTACCGCACGTGGCGGGCCGCCGGGTCATTCATCACACTGGTTCCACTAATCTATGTTCTCAGTTTGCCGCGCAACCAATACGTTGATCCAAACACATTCTGGTGGATATTCGGTGGAACCCTGGCTGCACAGCTCGGCCTGGAGGCCATCGCTCACGTTAAACTCGGAAAGGCCGTTGATAAGTACAATATGATCATCCTGCAGCCTAGTGGACGGAGTTTGGGACTGGAGGTGGTCTACCGATTCTGACAGAACGGCCCCGGGAAAATAAATATTCCAGCAAAAAAATTTGAAATTCATTCTTCCTGCATTTTCTTTACGCCCGTAAGATGAAAGCACATCAAAACAATCACCTGCACCATCATCACCCGCTTCATGGGCATGGCAGGCTATTGTCTTGATTGAACGTATACCTAATTTCAACGAGAGGCTTGCCCAACCGGCAAGCCTCTTTTTTTTATCCCAAAACTGATTATCCATGACTTCCAACCGCTTACGAATCGCTGTTCAGAAATCAGGCCGTCTTCGCAATGGATCACTTCAATTGCTGCAGGACGCCGGTATTGTCTTCCAGCCCGGCGCGGATCAGCTCCGATCTCCCTCCGTGAATTTTCCCCTCGAGATTATCTTCTTGCGGGATGATGATATCCCGCAATACGTGGAAGATGCGGTGGCCGACGTCGGCATCGTAGGGGAAAACACGGTTGCCGAGAAAAGGCGCCTGAATCATCCTATAAAGAGACTTGGCTTTGCACATTGTCGCCTTTCCATTGCTGTGCCGCGGGGAACGGTCTACACAGGGTCCCACTGGCTGGAAGGAAAAAACATTGCCACCTCCTATCCGGCGGTGCTCCGGGAATTCCTTGAAAGCAGGAGCATCAAGGCTGGCATTCACGAAATCAGCGGTTCGGTGGAGATCGCTCCAGGGATCGGACTAGCCGATGCCATCGCTGACATTGTCAGCTCAGGAAGCACACTCCAGAGCAATGGCCTGCAGGAAGTGGAACGAATCATGGACAGTGAGGCAGTCCTTATCGCCGGGCCGCGCCCGCTCAACGGAACCCAGGAGATTCTGGATCAACTGCTCTTCCGCATCGACGCGGTAAACAGGGCCCGGAACAACAAATACATCGTGCTCAATTGTCCCGACGAGGCTATTACCCGGATAACCGAAATCATTCCAGGCATGAAGAGCCCTACCCTCCTGCCGCTGGCCGACAAAGGGTGGTCATCCCTTCACTCAGTCGTGGATGAAACTGACTTCTGGAACAAAATTGGCCAGCTTAAGGCAGCTGGTGCCGAAGGTATCCTGGTCATTCCCATTGAAAAAATGATTGTGTGAATACGTCGATGCGACTAATAACCAATCCAGCTCCGTCTCACTGGCCGGCGTTGATCCAGCGCCCGGCTTCTGATACCGCGGCACTGGCAGAACGCGTCCAGGAAATTCTTGACCAGGTAAAATTGCGCGGCGATGAAGCCCTTCGGACCTACAGCCGCCTGTTTGATCAATGGGACGCCACCGACCTTCAGGTTCCCGATGCGGACTTTCGCGAAGCGGAGCGCTCCTTGCCCCAATCGCTCACCGACGCGATACTTATCGCCACCGAGAATATCCGGCGTTTTCACAGCGCCCGAATTTCACCGGACGTTTGCGTGGAGACGTTCCCGGGTGTCACCTGCTGGACCAAACAAGTGCCGCTTCAACGCGTTGGCGTTTATATACCTGGCGGGAGCGCTCCGCTTTTCTCGACCGTACTCATGCTCGGTATTCCGGCCGCCCTCGCCGGATGCCCGGAAGTGATCCTGTGCACACCGCCTTCCTCCAAGGGACAGGTTCATCCCGCGATTCTTTTTGCGTCTCGAATTTGCGGCATTTCAAAAATCTTTCGCGTGGGCGGAGCACAGGCCATTGCCGCCATGGCCTATGGCACGGCAAGCATTCCCGCTGTCGACAAGATCGTGGGTCCCGGCAACCGGTATGTCACCCGGGCCAAGGAAGTGGTAAGCGGACAAGGAATTGCTATTGACTTCCCGGCGGGGCCATCCGAACTCCTGGTCGTAGCCGATGCATCGGCCAACCCCGCCTTTGTCGCTGCGGACCTAATCTCCCAGGCTGAACATGGACCCGATAGCCAGGTCATCCTGGTAGCGCTTCAAGAGGGGATTGCAGAAAAGGTTGCCGTTGAAATCAACAAGCAACTCCAAAACCTGCCTCGTCGTGAAGTTGCTGCCCAGGCGCTGGCGGGAGGCCACATGATTACGTTCGGCGATGAACAAAAGGCTATGGGGTTTGTAAATGCCTATGCGCCTGAGCACCTCATCCTTAATACGAGAAATCCGGAGTCGCTTGCCGCACAGGTCATACACGCCGGTTCCGTATTCCTGGGTGCTTATTCACCGGAGTCGGCCGGGGACTACGCCTCGGGCACGAACCACACACTTCCGACAGCCGGGTATTCGCGGCTATACGGAGGTGTATCCTGCGCCAGCTTCGTCAAAGAAATCACCTTCCAGAAATTGACCCGTGAAGGGCTGTCGCAGCTGGGTCCCTACATTGAGGAAATGGCTGCCGCTGAAAACCTAATGGGTCATCGCCAAGCCGTAACGATTCGACTCCAATCCAAATGAAACCTGACATTCCCTCATTGGTTCGCCCCAACATACGGTCGCTTCGCCCCTACCGTTCGGCCCGCGATGAATTCCGTGGCAAGGCTTCCGTGTACCTTGATGCCAATGAAAATCCTTATCCATCGGCCTATAACCGCTATCCCGATGCAAAGCAGGAAAGTCTTCGCCGACGCGTAAGTGCATGTAAGCAGGTTACCCCGCAGGAAATACTCCTTACCCATGGAAGCGATGAGGCGATCGACCTGCTTGTCCGTGCCTTCTGCCGACCCGGAGTTGACAACGTAGTGATCCCAACACCAAGCTACGGCATGTATGCCACCTGGGCCGCTATCAACGATATCACGGTTCGCGCAGTGCCGCTGACAGCTAGGTTTCAACTGGATCGAACCGCCCTCAAGAGGGCCATCAATTCGCGGACCCGTTTGGTATTCTTATGCAGTCCCAACAATCCCTCGGGCAATCTCCTGAAGGCATCGACCATCCGCTGGCTGTTAAGATTCTTCCGAGGCATCGTGGTGATCGACGAAGCGTATGTTGATTTCTCAGGGATAGAAAGTTGGGTCCATGAATTAAGCACGTACCCAAACCTGGTCGTTCTGCAAACTTTTTCAAAGGCATGGGGTCTTGCCGGCATCCGTATGGGCATCTGTCTAGCCAATCCTGAGATTATCCAGGTGCTGGAAACAATCAAGCCACCTTACAATATCAGTTCGGCCGCAGAAGAGGTGGCTCTCAAGACCTTGCGATTGCGCCAAAGTCGGATGAAGAAACAGGTGGCCGGGATTGTTCGCGAACGTAAAAAACTGGAGAAGGCGCTCCGCGAACTTCACCTCTTCCGCAAGGTGTACCCATCCGACAGCAACTTTCTGCTGGTTCGCGTATCCAACGCAAGAGCCATCTATGAGGCGCTACTGCTCAAGGGGATAGTTGTGCGCTTGAGGTCCGATGCCCTTCACACTGACAATTGCCTGCGCATCTCCGTGGGAACTCCCGTTGAAAATCGTCGATTGATTTCCGCCCTTCGATCCTTATGAAAAAAGTTCTATTCATCGACCGCGATGGCACCCTTATTGCAGAGCCACCCGATCAGCAAATTGACAGCCTGGAGAAATTGGAGTTCATCCCGGGGGCAATCACCGCCTTGCATGCGATTGCCCGTTCCGGATTCTACGACCTGGTCATGGTCACCAACCAGGACGGCCTGGGGACGGCAGCTTTTCCGGAGGAAACATTTTGGCCCGCGCATAACAAAATGATGCAGATACTGCGAGGGGAAGGCATTGAATTCAAGGAAGTGTTTATTGATCGCTCCCTGCCGGAAGAGTCCAAGCCGACGCGCAAGCCGGGTACCGCGCTTATAGATCACTATCGGAATGATCACTATGACCTTT
>JAYRNL010000141.1:0-29418 GCA_041912235.1 Cyclobacteriaceae bacterium | reverse complement strand
CCAGCTGGGATTCCAGGAACAAGAAGTGGTTTCACCAATATGCCGGGCAGACCATCCCGCCTCACGATTGGCTGCACTGGACCGGCAACGGGCAGAACTGGAACACCATGTGCGCCACCTGTCACTCCACGAATCTTCAGAAGAACTATGACTTCGCTTCCGACAGCTACAAGACCACGTGGACGGACATCAACGTAGGCTGTGAAAGCTGCCATGGACCCGGGAACCGGCATATCACCATGGTAAAATCGGAGGAATACGCCAAAGGCACACGCTGGCCCAACTCCGGACTGACCTACAGCCGCGACACCCTGCCGCGGCAGCAGCTGAATGCCTGCGCATCGTGTCATGCGCGTAAGGCCGACATCAGTGAACGCCTTCTCCACTCCGACGAATTGATGGACGACATGATTCCACAGGTTCTCACCACGGAATTTTACTACGCCGACGGCCAGATCCGGGAAGAAGATTATGAGTACGGCTCCTTCGCGCAAAGCAAGATGTTTCACCTCGGCGTACGGTGCAGCAACTGCCACAACCCCCATTCCGGGAAGCTGGTAAAAACCGGCAACGACCTCTGCATGAGCTGCCACGTGCCGAAGTACAATACCCGGGAACACACGTTTCATGCCATCAACACCGAAGCATCGCAATGCATCAGCTGCCACATGACTTCACGCACCTACATGGGCAACGATGTGAGGCGCGACCACAGCTTCCGGATTCCTCGCCCCGACCAAACGGCTGCTTTCGGGACCCCGAACGCCTGCAATGGGTGTCACCAGGACAAGACGGCGACGTGGGCGGCAAAGGCTGTGGAAAAAAGGTTTGGACCAAAACGTCCTTATCATTTCTCCGACGACCTGGTGCCGGGAAGTCGCCTCGACAATCAAAGTGAGCCGCACCTCGTGGCATTACTTGCCGATCGGATGCAGCCTGGCATCGCGCGGGCCACAGCGGCCAGCTACCTGGGCAGTATCCTTACTCCGGGCAGTGCCGATGCATTGGTCGCCGCCTTGCGTGACAAACACGCCGTCGTGAGGTATTACAGCCTTCGCGCGTTGGAACAATTTCCGACGTCGACGTGGCAACAAGCTGCCGGCACTTGCCTGGGTGATCCCGTAAGGGCCGTGCGCATAGCAGCCGCAGATCTTTTCCATCAACTCCCTCCTGAGCAGATTCCCTCCTCCCTCTTGCCCTCCTACCAACAGGCTGACGCCGAAAATCGTCAGTACTTGTCTTATCAAACCGACTTCGCGGCGGGCAATGTAATGCTCGCCGATTACGAACTGCAGTCGGGTGACGCCGTCAATGCCATCAAGCACTACGTGCGCGGACTCGAGAAAGACAGCCTGATGAACTACGCGCGGCTGAACTTATCCTCTGCCTACAATGCCGCCGGAAAGAATGACGCCGCACTCAAGACCCTGCGCGACGCGGCGGCCATCGACCCCCGCAACGATCGCACCTTCTATAACCTGGGGTTGCTTCTCTATGAGATGAACGATCAGACGGGCGCCGCTGACAATTTCAGAAAGGCTGTCAAGCTGGATTCGCGTATGCCCGGACTCTACTATAACTATGGACTGCTGCTCCAGCAACAGGGCAATAGTAAGGAAGCTGAAGCCATCCTGCTGAAAGGACACCGCCTGGAACCGCAGGCTGTCAACCTGAACTATGCGCTGGCAGTATTCTACTTTCAACAGGGCCAGCTGCCCCTCGCCAGGCCGTTCGCGGAAACCCTGCGCCGTCTGGACCCGAACAATCCTCAATACCAGCAACTCTTTCGCACCTTGGGGCTTTAGTTTGAAACCACCAACGCCATGCACATTCGTTCTTTGCTCCTGATGGGCGCCTTCAGCGCTCTTCTTGTATCGTCCTGCACAACTAATAAGCACACCTCAACTGATCTCAAACCGGTCGATTCACTTTTTAGGGAATACTACGACTTCAAGAAGCGAATCAACCCGATCGAGGCCACGAAGGCTGGTTACGCTGAATATAACGGTGAGGTCGCCAACTACATTTCGACACCCTATCAGCAAGAAATGATCGCCAACTACGGTCGGTTCCTTTCCGAAATAGACCAGTACGATTCGACCACGCTGAGCCCCTCGCAATGGATGAGCCTCCAGGTGATGAAGTGGGACTGCAACCTGAAGCGGGAAGGTCTTACCAACCCGTTGGTGACCATCGCCTCGCCGATGTACGACATGCCCAACTTCGAGCTGATGCCGCTGATCCAGATACAGTCGCTGCACCTTTACTTCTCCCAACTCGCCGGAGGGCGAAGCCTGCAGCCTTTCAATACGGTGGAAGACTATGATACCTGGCTGCGTCGCGTCGACGCGTTCCTTCCTTTCCTTGACACCGCCGTGGTGAAGATGAAAAAAGGCATGGGTCGCGGGCTGGTACTGCCGAAGGTGCTGATCGAACGAATGATCCCCCAGCTTGATGGTTTTGTAAAGGCTCCCGTGAGCGAGCACCTGTTCTACTCACCCATTACGCTGATGCCGGCCGACTTCCCCGCCGCCGAACGCCAGCGATTGACAGTGGCCTATACGGAAATGATCACCAACAAAGTGGCCCCGAAGTATAAGATGCTCCAGGACTTCCTGATCACCACATACCTGCCGGCAGGCCGTTCGACCTCGGGGATCAATTCCTTGCCCAACGGGCCGGAGACGTTCCAGTACCTTATCAAATACTTCACCACAACCAACATGACCGCCGCCCAGATTCATGAGATGGGGAAGCAGGAAGTTGAGCGGATCCGTGGTGAGATGGAGGGAGTCAGGAAGCAGATTGGGTTCCGTGGAGACCTGCGCGCGTTCTTTGATCATGTTCGTTCCAATCCCAAACTCATCCCCTTCACCAAGCCCGAAGAAGTCATCGCCAACTTTAACGCCATCCGACAGCGTGTGGAGCGCGGCCTGCCAAAACTTTTCGCCATGAAACCAAAGGGCAGCTTCGAAGTGCGTCGCACGGAAGCCTTCCGGGAGGCCGCGGCCAGCGCCGAGTTTCTTCCCGGCAACAAAGACGGATCGAGGCCAGGCATTTTCTATGTGCCCATTCGCGAGGTGAAGAGCTACAATACCTACGCCGATGAAGCCCTCTTCCTGCATGAAGCCATTCCCGGCCACTACTATCAACTCACGCTGCAGCAGGAGAACAATGAACTGCCCGAATTCCTGCACCCGGAAAGCATCAGCGTGTTTGTAGAGGGCTGGGCGTTGTACGCCGAGTCGCTGGGAAAAGAACTTGGCCTTTACGAGGATCCTTATCAGTACTTCGGAATGCTCAGTATGGAAATGCATCGGGCCATTCGCCTGGTGCTGGAGACCGGCATTCACGCGCAAGGCTGGACCCGCGAACAGGCTATTCAATATTCTCTTGACAACGAAGCCGAATCCCTCGAGAAGATTACCGTGGAGGTAGAGCGCTACATGGCCACGCCCGGCGCCGCCTTGTGCTACAAGGTTGGGCAACTAAAGATCCGGGAGCTGCGGACAAAGGCCGAGAAGATGTTGGGCGACCGATTTGATATCCGGGAGTTTCACACCCAGGTGCTTGGTTCGGGGAGCTTGCCGCTGGTGCTGTTGGAGAAGAAGATTAACGTGTGGATAAAGACGAAGAATGGGGGATAAAACGTATCAGCAATCAGTCGAGCGCGCAACAAGACCGTGGTGATCCTAAGAATTGGCCGTTATAATAATTTAATACCTGCGTAATCAACCAGTATCTACCTTGCCTGCGTACGATTCAGGAGTAAAACCATAAGGTCGGGCACCAGGCGTTCAGTCCCCAGCATGCAGAGCGACTTCGATTTTCTTCTTGGCCAATGGAAGGTGGTGAACAACCGCCTTGCGCGGTGGCTATGTGGCTGCCGGGAGTGGGTGGAGTTTGAATCCCAGCACGAAGAGCGAAAGCTCAGTTCAGGGTTGGGCACCGTGGCCTATCATCAGTATGTGATGGATCGCATACCCTTTGAACGCAATGTTCTCCGTTCTTACAATGAGCGGCTCGACTTCTGGCGGATCGACCGCCTCGATGGCCGAACCAACCTGGTGATGACGCCCCTGCAGGGCACCTTCTGGGAGAACAAGGGTTCCTTCCTCTCCCGCGGCAACCTAGACTACCTGGATGTACTTGTCCACGTGGAGTGGACCAGCATCTGCGAAACGTACGCCAGCTGGGAACAGGCGTTAAGCAAAGACAACGGCCAGACGTGGGAGACGAGTTGGGTGATGGAGTTTTTCAGGGTGAGGAATTAGGCTGGAATCAATAGCCCCGACATCTATTGATAGGCGCCGCGAATCTGCTGGCAACGACCCGTGTATGCGGCGTGCCGGGGAGTTGGTGCGCTTGTTAAATGGCATCCTGAGCTGCCAAGCTGAGCCTGTCGAAGCCTTGTCGAAGGAGCCGCAGGCTGTGCCCGCTGAAGCTTCAGGCAAGGAGGGCACAAGACCGACCCGTTGCCAGCGTTCCATCAACCATTCCTGCATTAGACAGCTACCCTCCAATTTACAACGAACGCCCGCAATTGTAAATAGCCTTTGTTTTCGCTGTCATACTCGACTCAATGCTTCTTTTAATGTTTCAATTTGTCTCTTCAGGGCTTCATGAACAATAATGATTTTTCTTAGTTTCAACTCCACAAAACTCAAGTCGGCCACCAAGTCAGCAAACGTCTTAATTGAATATTGCTTCTCTGTCCAAACAATAGTCGTATCAGTCCATGCTTTTTCAGCTTTAATTATCTGGTTTAGAAAATCATTCTTGCTGAGTTTGAGCCAAATTTGGTGGTCTGCGTAATCAGAAATTGCTTTGTTAAGTTCATAGTCCTCTCGAACCAAGGTTTCTATATAAGCAACGGTAGTAATTATTTCATTACTATCGCTTATGCTACTTGTTTCACTAAGTTTTGAAACTTGACTAAGATATGGAGAAAGGTCTCGTAATGGAAAGTCAAGAGGATTGTCGAAGACACTAAACATTAACTCTGAAAAATCTTCTTCTGCCAAAGTTTCACCATTCTTAAGTCGGGAAATGTAAGATATTGTTTCACTATACCCTGAGTCTATTTTTTCTATCCAGGCTTTTGACCTTTCCAAGTCATTTTTGAGTAATGTTAATTGTTTTTTTGTTTCATGTTGTTCCTCCCTGTCCTTTCGCCAACTCTCAAAAACAAATGAAATTGTAATGCCGATAAAGATTACTATTATTTCAAATAAATACCTTTGTATCTCTTTTTTCATCGTCTAATCAGGCCAAAGTATAATAGCGCCCAACGCTTGGCTATTTGCAGTTGCGGGCCTGAGAGGGCTTGTTAAAGCCGCTAGCACAAGGCTGACAAGCCCGACCCGCTGCGCAAGTTCCATAAACCGAGACTGCGACCGGAAACATTCTCTACAATTTACTACGGATCGCCGCGATTGCAATAGCCTTTGTTGCCGCTCGTACCTTTATACTCCACTCTTGTTAAGAAAATCAATGATCTTGTCCGTGTATTCGTCCCCGTAAGACTTCTTTCTGAAAACATTCATTCCTCCTAAATGGTCGCCATTGAATTCAATAATTGTCACTCTATTTCTTTTGGCAAATTCTCTTGCGTCCTCAGTCATTGTCGTTTTGTCGTTACTAGCGCAAAAAATCAAAGTCGGAGTTTTCTCCTTGAGTCTAGTAATTGGTTTTGCGCCCTGCGGAAGCAAAGCGGTTTCTCCTTTAGTAACTTTAATTCTGCTTACCACTTTTTGCGGGTCGTGGTAAAATCCTTCTGCTATTGAAAAGTCTACTTTTTCCTTTCTCCATAGACTCACATGAGTCCCCATTGAAACAGAAAAGATTCCAATTTTGTCAGCAGGATATTTCTCTCTAGTTGCTCTGATTACTGTATCTAAGTCCAGGCCAAATTCTGTATAGAAAAGAAAGTCTTTGTTTATCGCAAAGTCTGAACTCTTTCCGAAACCTCGGTAGTCAAATGCGATAACCCTAAGTCCTTTGCTTACAAATGCTTTAGCCTGCCAAATTAGATAACTCATATTTCCTGCATCTGTCCCAACCAGGATTATTGTTCTTTGGGACCTTACTGAGTCGGGGAGTCCGTATTCCCAAACATTGATTGTGAAATTGTCGCTCGTCTTGACTTGATACTCAGAATATTTCAATCCTCTCATGTCTGGAGTCCACTTGTATTCTCTCTCGGGTTTGATTGCATTTGCTGCTGTGGTCAGTCCCAACAACATAAATAGGAGAGTCTTTTTCATAAGCCTTTTAGTCAGTCCAATTTGTCGAAAGGTATGAGCGCCACCACCTGTATATCCACACTTGCAGCTCAGGTGTCTTCTATGCTAAAGATAAGGCACTACATGCAGTTAACCATGGTAACGATGGGTACCCAAGGTTATCCGGAGTTATCGAAGGATAACCTCCGTTATCTGTACTGTTAACGCTTCCGATTGGTAGTCCCGACAGGAATCGAACCTGTATCAAAAGTTTAGGAAACTTCTATTCTATCCATTGAACTACGGGACCATCGGAACGTCTCGTCCGGGGAGGCAAAGGTAATAAAATGAACGTGCCGGAGGAGCGGGGATTCCTGTCCGGTCTGCCACTTCCCTTCCCTAACCTTCGGACTACTCCTCCCAAATCTCCCGGTATTTTCACAACCCCAAAGTCTCCTGACACAGGGCTGTCACTTTGCCGGTGAATCTTTGACGTATATCAACCAAACATTACCACAATGACAACACAGGAAATCGCCAACCGCTTCCACGCGCTCGCCCAAAAAGGGGAATGGAACACGATCTACGAGGAACTTTATTCCCCCGAAGCGGAGAGCATCGAGCCCCCCACGTCCCAAGGACTCAAGAGTGTGAAAGGCATGGATGCCATCCGCCAGAAAGGCAAGGCCTGGGAAGCCACCATCGAATCGGTACACGGCGGCTACTCGAACGCGCCGCAGGTGGCAGGCAATTTCTTCAGCTGCACCATGGGCTTCGACGCCACCTTCAAGGGCCGCGGACGCATGCAGATGGATGAAGTCTGCCTGTATGAAGTGCGTGACGGCAAGATCGTCAAGGAGCAGTTCTTCTATTGATCTTCAAACTCCGGGAGGCCATGAGCCTCCCGGTTTGGCGCATCCGGTCTTCCACGCCCCCGTATTGCAACGGCTCCCTCCTGTTTCCGGCAGTCGCCGGCAACAACGGCCGTTAGCCGGATAACCGGCTTCATTAAATTTCTCTAACATGCCCGCTACATTCATGCATTGCCCCGCACTCGGGTGATATTTGCAACGTTTGTTCCTTTTGCTGCCGCATTGGCAATGAAACCGACAACGCGCTTCTCACTCGCCGGCCCACGGCGTTCTGCATGAAAACACACACCTCCACGTTCGACGAGCACGCCGTGCTCCACGAATTGAAGCACTACCTCCCCGCCCAGTCGCCACTCAAGGACTTTATCCACCACAACACGCTTCATGCTTTTCAGCACCTGAAGTTTCACGATGCCATGCGTCGCGCCACGGAGATTCTCGGCTACCGGGTGTGCCTGTCGCTGCACGAGTTTCGTCACCTGTACGAAACCGGCAAGATCCGCGAGGAAATCCTCGATCGCGCCATCCGCGAAAAAGTGGGAGAAGCCGAAGCCGCCAAATGGAAAGAACGGGCCACGCACAAAACCTACGGCCCCCTGCCCTTGCCGCGCATCGGATCGCTTCGGGCCGGGTGGAAGCGACATTACCAGATGGACCTTGACTCGATGGTGCACCCCCTGCTGTTCCGCACACTCTGCAGCTACCTCGACCAGGGAATTTCCATGTGGAATTTCCCTGTCCATCAGCAGGACTTTCTTTCAGCGATCCGTGAAATGGAGCGCCTGAGCTTCACCAGCTTTTTCAAAACCGAACGCCCCCGGAAGCTCCTGCTCGAAACACCGTGCCACATTGATCAACTGCTCGAAATCATCGTCGGCGATCACCGCCTGTTCAAGCAATATCTCTTCGATCAGCAGTTCGCCCACCAGGGCTGGTCGGGCATGGTTTCCACGGTGGAAGATGTGCCTCAAACCCTGCTGGACACCAGGAACATCAGCCTGCGCGACCTGGTTGTATTTGAATGCCTCCTGGAAATCGATGCCCTCGATCTTCATTTCGGCGATGAATGGACTCCGCTGAGCACACGCCTCACCGAGCGTCCCATCGACCTCCTGGCCGAAGTGCCGGAGAAGGAACTTGATGTGATCCGGGAAATCTGGCAGGAAGCGTATGAGTGGACCTACTACAACGAAGTCCTCAACGGAATCCTGGCCGCCCAGGGCACAGACCGGCCCCGACCGAACCAATCGTTCCAGGCGTTGTTCTGCATCGACGACCGCGAATGTTCTTTTCGCCGTTACCTGGAACACGTCGATCCCAACTGCGAGACCTTCGGAACGCCGGGGTTCTTCAGCGTTGAGTTCTACTATCAGCCGCAGGACGGAAAGTTTTATACCAAGCTCTGCCCGTGGCCGGTAACGCCCAAGTACCTTATTAAAGAAGTAGACAGCAAAGCGAAGCGCGAAACCGACGCCCATTTCTCCAAGACCTCGCACTCGCTGGTGGGGGGTTGGCTCATCACCCAGACCCTGGGCTTCTGGTCCGCCTTCAAGTTGTTCATCAACATATTCAAGCCTTCCATGGGGCCCGCCACGGCCTCCTCGTTCAAACACATGGACAAGTTTTCGAAGTTAACGATCGAGAACAAGCATCCCAACGATATGGAGAACGGGCTGCAAATCGGGTTCACCTTCGAGGAGATGACGAATCGCGCCGAGGGACTGCTGAAAAGCATAGGTCTTGTGGACCACTTTGCCTCCATTGTATACCTGGTCGGGCACGGTTCGAGCAGTGTCAACAACCCGCACTTTGCCGCGTATGACTGCGGCGCCTGTTCCGGACGGGCAGGCTCGGTCAACTCCCGCGTGATGTGCCACATGATCAATCACCCGGAAGTGCGGTGGAGGCTCGCCGAACGCGGGATCCATATACCCGAGACGACACAATTCGTAGGCGGCCTTCATGATACCACCCGCGACGAGGTGATGTTCTTTGACGAAGAGAGTCTTTCACCCGAGAACAAGAAACGACATGAGGTCAATCACCAGGCCTTTGAAAAGGCCCTTGACCTCAATGCCAAGGAACGTTCGCGCCGTTTCATTTCTGTCAATTCAGCCCGTGACCCGAAGCAGGTGCACGAAGAAGTCAAGCTTCGATCGGTCTCCCTCTTCGAGCCCCGGCCCGAGCTGAATCACGCCACCAATACGCTGTGCATCGTTGGCCGTCGCGCCCTGACTTCGCACCTGTTCCTCGACCGGCGTGCTTTCATGAACTCGTTTGACCATCGTGTAGACCCTGACGGAAAATACCTGTTCAACATTCTCAAAGCGGCAGCTCCTGTTTGCGGCGGCATCAACCTGGAGTACTTCTTTTCGCGGACCGACAACCAGAAACTCGGCGCCGGCACCAAGTTGCCGCACAACGTCATGGGTCTGTTCGGCGTAGCCAACGGCATTGACGGCGATCTGCGACCCGGGCTTCCCAGCCAGATGATTGAGGTACACGACCCCATCCGGCTGTTGATCATCGTCGAGCATTACCCGGACGTAGTGCTTAAGACCATTCAGACCACTCCGGAAACGTATGAGTGGTTCGTCAACGAATGGGTTCACCTGGTTGTCGTCGATCCGGATACGAAAGCCTTGCACCGGTACCGCAATGGTGCCTTTACAGCCTACAACCCCGTGCCAGTCAAAATTGAGAAGGTCGATGACGTGACACCGATCATCGAAAAAGAGCACGACAACCTCCCTGTTTACTTGATATCCTGAGATCGCCATGATTCATTTCCTCGAGTTCTTTATTCTGATACCGATCCTGGGATTTGTCATCAGTTTCCTCATTCCTCCGGACAAGGAAGACGTGCTTTCGTGGGAAGCCTTTACCTCCGTGGGTGTCCACCTTCTGGGTGCGTCGGTGTTTATGGTGTACTGGATTTATCAGGGCTGCCCTACGCTCAACATAAAGGAGATCGTGCTCTACGAGAGCGCAGACTATTCCTTTTTCCTGGATTTCTATTTTGATCGCATTTCGGCCACGTACCTCATGGTGGGCGCTGTGCTTACGTTCCTCGTGACGATTTACAGCCGGTACTACATGCACCGCGAAAAAGGCTACAAGCGATTCTTCAACACGATACTCTTTTTCTATCTGGGGTACGTCCTAGCCATTCTTTCCGGCAACATGGAGACCTTGTTCATTGGCTGGGAAATCCTCGGCATTTCCTCATTCCTCCTCATCGCCTTCTATCGCGACCGTTACCTGCCCGTGAAAAACGCGGTCAAGGTTTTTTCCATCTACCGCGTTGGCGATGTGGGATTGATTCTCGCCATGTGGATGAGCCACCACCTCTGGCAGGAGAATATCACCTTTCTCAAGCTCAGCAATGCCACGCTGGTAAACGATCACCTGGCCTCGCATACGCTGATTGGTGCTTTTATTTCGCTGATGGTTCTTCTCACAGCAGCGGCCAAGTCGGCCCAATTGCCCTTTTCCTCCTGGCTGCCCAGGGCCATGGAAGGCCCGACGCCGTCGAGCGCGATCTTCTACGGAAGTCTTTCCGTGCACCTCGGTGTATTCCTGATGCTGCGCACCTATCCATTCTGGGAACAGCAGGTTTCGATCCGGGTGCTCATTGTGCTGATGGGCCTGGCAACATCCGTGGTGGCCACCGGTGTTGCGCGGGTGCAATCCTCCGTGAAGAGCCAGATCGCCTATTCCTCGATCGCCCAGATCGGCTTGATCTTCATCGAAATCGCCATGGGCCTGCAGACGATCGCCCTCATTCACTTTGCCGGCAACGCATTCCTCCGCACGTATCAACTGCTGGTTTCTCCTTCCGTGGTGAGCTACCTCATCCGGGAGCAGTTCTACAATTTCAAACCCCGACCGGCCACCATCGAAGATTCATTTCCCAAGCGGATGGCCTATTCCATCTACCTGATGTGCCTGAAGGAGTGGAATCTGGACGCGCTGATGTATCGCTACCTATGGAATCCGCTCAAGTGGGTGGGCCGCAAACTGGATTTCATCACGCTTAATCGCGTGCTCGCCATCGGCATTCCGGCCTACCTGGTCGGGCTTTTTATTGTGTACAACCGGGAGTTGCTTCCCCAGGAGGTGCAATCATACTTCCCCTACCTGTTCAGCGCCATTGCGCTTATCCTGGTCTTGAAGGCTTTTACAGAGCGCATGATTGCACGGCTTAGCTGGACGCTGGTGGTGATGAATCACTTCTGGGTGGCGCTGGCGGTATCCTTCAACGAGCGGTTTAGTTTCAACGAAGTGCATATTTACCTCAGCGGTGTTGCGGTGAGCGGCATCCTGGGCTTTGAAGTATTGCGCTGGCTGAAGTCGCATGAAGGCAGCATTCACCTGGACCAATTCCACGGGCACTCCTACCGCCATCCGATTTTCGCGTTTACGTTCCTGCTGGCTTGCCTTGGCGTTTCCGGATTTCCGATCACACCCACGTTTGTAGGTGAAGACCTGATCTTCTCCCACATCCACGAAGATCAGCCTCTGCTGGCGCTCTTTGTGTCGCTCAGTTTCATCATTGACGGTCTGGCCATCATTCGCACGTACGCCCGTGTGTTCCTGGGGCCGCATGTGAAGTCGGTCTACGAGATGGGGTACCGGTCGTCGTAAGGATTTCTATTCTTGGGGCAATTGCCAGGAGGGCTGCACGTAGTTCGGATATATTTTCATGTGCTTCTCTTTCACCGCTTCAAATATTACCCGGCGAAGCTCATCGAGATTCTTGCGGGTTGCGGCGGAAACAAACACGGCGTTGGGATAACCCATTTCACGATACCGGCCTTTGATGGCCTCCCAGGTCGTTGTATCGTCCAGGCCTTGCACCAGGTCTGTTTTGTTCAGCACCAGGATCGTTGGAATATTTCCCGCACCGATTTCCGCCAGCGTCTTGCTCACCACTTCAATCTGGTTGTCATGAAACGGGTGCGCCATATCCACCACATCCAGCAGGATATCCGCCTCCCGCACTTCATCCAGTGTCGACTTGAATGACTCGATCAGGTGATGGGGAAGTTTGCGGATAAACCCGACGGTGTCGCTCAACAAGAATGGGATGTCGGCAATGACCACTTTGCGCACGGTGGCATCAACGGTGGCAAACAGTTTGTTCTCCGCCTTGACGTCGGATTTGGAAAGCAAGTTCATCAGCGTCGATTTGCCGACGTTGGTGTAACCCACCAGGGCTACGCGCACGATGTTCGTCCGTGATTTCCGCTGGGTGATCCGCTGTTTCTCGATCTTCTCCAACTCATCCTTGAGCAGTGAAATCCGGTAGCGGATATTCCGGCGGTCGGTTTCTATTTCGCGTTCCCCTGCACCACCGCGGGTGCCGGTCCCTCCTCGCTGGCGTTCCAGGTGGGTCCACATGCGGGTGAGGCGTGGCAACAAATACTGGTTCATGGCCAACTCGACCTGGGTGCGTGCCTGAGCCGTCTGGGCGCGCATGACGAAGATGTCCAGAATCAGGAGGCTTCGGTCAAACACCCGTACCTTGACTTCGTCGTCGCCCGGGTTGAACTCCTTCTCCAGGTTTCGCAGCTGGCTGGGGCTCAGGTCGTCGTCAAAGATGAGGTTGCCAACCTTTTCCCGTTTCACAAACTCTTTGATCTCGGCCAGCTTGCCTTTACCCACATAGGAGCGGACGTCCGGGTGCGGCAGGTTCTGCACAAACCGCCGAAGGGCCGTTATTCCTGCTGTTTCGGCCAGAAAAGCCAGTTCATCGAGGTGTTCAGTCACCAGCTCCACAGGGTCCTGACCCGTGGAAACGGCGATCAGCACGGCGCATGACTGTGGTGGAAGTTCGTTTCGCATGACAGGGGTGGCAAACTTACCTTATTCTTGAGCCGGCGGCTTCCGGACAAGGTTACTTTTTTTTAGTTTTGGGGCATAAAGCGCTGAACTCCCCCTGTCGATTCTGCGTTGGCTTGATGAAAGTAGCAATCGTACTCAACACATCCTGGAATATCTACAACTTCCGGATGAACCTGGTTCGCGCACTCCTGTCACGGGGGTTTGAAGTCCACACCATTGCGCCGGAGGATCCATACACATCACGCCTTATCGAGGCGGGCTGTCACCATCACCCGCTGAGGATGGACAGCCGGGGGATTAACCCGATCAAAGACCTGGCACTGATTCTTGAGTTGAGGGGCATTTACAGCCGGATAAAACCGGATGTCATCCTTCATTACACCATCAAGCCAAACATTTATGGTTCGCTTGCCGCGGCCTCACTGGGCATCCCGACTGTAAACAATGTCTGCGGCCTGGGGACTGTTTTCCTCCGAAAGAATCTCTTATCGACCATCGCCTTGATGCTTTACCGTTGGTCGTTTCGCTATCCGAAGAAAGTCTTCTTTCAAAATGCCGACGATCGCAATTTGTTCGTGAGCAAGAAACTGGTCGACGCAGCCCACGCGGATTTGCTGCCGGGTTCCGGCATCGACCTGAAACACTTCACACCGGGTCAATTTACGCGCAACAAATCGTTTACCTTCCTTCTCATCTCGCGGCTCATCACCGACAAGGGCGTAATGGAGTATGTCGAGGCAGTACGAAAACTTCGCGCACAAGGGGTGGACGCACGGTTTCAAATTCTTGGGGCCAAGGATCCCCAGCACCGCAGGGGTATTCCCGTGGAAACCGTTCAACAATGGATCGACGACCGCACCATCGAGTACCTCGGCACCACGGAGGATGTTCGTCCATTCATTCATTCGGCCGACTGCGTGGTCCTGCCTTCCTACCGGGAAGGCACGCCGCACACCTTACTGGAGGCGGCCAGCTGCGGGAAGCCGATTGTGACCACCGACGTGCCCGGCTGCCACCAGGTTGTTAAGGATAATTTCAACGGCTTGCTGTGCCGGATGAAGGATGCCGATGATCTGGCCGCCAAGATGAGGGCGATGAGCCAACTGGAAGATGACATCCTTAAGCAATTCGGCGCCAACGGCCGGGAGAAGATGGAGAAGGAGTTTGATGAGGCGGTTGTGATTGACCGCTACCTGAACGTCATTGGCTCTTACCAGAAGGCCTCCTGAAAGGTCACTTGGCCGAAAATTCGGTACTTTTATCCCCTCATGGCACGCTTCTCTCCCGCATATCGCCGGTTTCCGACTACCCTGATGCTGCTCATTCTGGTGGCAGGCTGCAGTTCGTACAAGCAGAACATCATGCTGAAAGCGCCCGAGGATTTCAAATCGGCCAAGGTCACCAAGGAAATCCTGGAAGCCGAGCGGAACTACGTCATACAGAAGAATGACCTGCTTCATCTGGAGGTGTACACCAACAAAGGAGAGCGCATCATAGACCCCAACCCTGCGCTCACGCAAAATTCAAATGTGACCAATGAGGAAAATCGCCCGGAGGTGAAGTACCTGGTCGACCTGCAGGGCATTGCCAAGTTCCCGGTGATAGGCGAAATGAAGGTAGAAGGCATGACCCTTCGCCAGGCCGAATTGGTTCTTCAATCGGAGTATGACCGCTTTTTCAAGGAGTCGTACGTCGTGCTCACGTTCATGAACAAGCGCGTGGTCGTTCTCGGCGCCGTGGGCGGCGTGGTGGTGCCGCTGGAAAATCACAACGTGACGCTGGCTGAGATTCTGGCTACCGCCAAGGGGTTGCCCAACGATTCGAAAGCGCGCAACATCCGGGTGGTTAGAAAAGAGCAGGTATTTGTAATTGACCTGAGCACGGTAAACGGGTTTCTCGCAGGCAACATGATCGTTGAGCCCGGCGATATTATTTACGTGGAACCTGTTCGCAAGCCCTTCGCTGAAGGCGTGAGGGACTACGCCGGACTGGCGAGCTTACTGGTGAGCACACTGTCACTTATTGTGGTCATTCAAAGCACCAAGTAGTCATGAACAACAGGTTCCAACCGGCCGGGCATGTTGAGCGAATTGACTTCGACAAGCTCAGTATGCTTGTGAAGAAGAACCTGTGGATCATTATTGCCATTTTCGTCGCCTCCAACCTCACCGCCTACCTGGGCTTGCGCTGGACCAAGGACGTCTATGAATCCAGTTCCGAGTTGAAACTTGACATCAAGCAGGATGCCACCGCGCTTGGCATTGCCCAGGTGGTGGAAGACCAGAACAGGAACATCGTAGCCGGAGAAATCGAGCAGATGCGCTCCAAGCTTTTCTTCAGTCGTGTACTGGACTCGCTGGATCTCTGGGTGAGTTACTACAGTGAGGGCAACGTCCTCGAAACCGAAATGTATCGCGGATCGCCGTTCCGCATTAACTACAACATGGCCGATGAGCGGCACATGAACGCGCCGATCTATTTTGAGTTTCTCAAAAACAACCGGTATCGCATCGAGTTCGACCTGACCGGCGAGGAATATGAGGCACCCCTTGACTCAGCCATCGTCCTGCCCGGCGGCTCACTCACGGCCAGCCTGGCCCCTCGCGCCCAGCCTGACTTTGACAATAAGTTCTATTTTGTCATCAACACCCGCGACCGGTTGCTCGATTTCCTGACGACCAACCTCAAGATCGAACCCATTAACTATGAGGCCAACACCATCCGGGTTTCGTTACGCGATTTTAACCCGTTGAAAGTCTACACCATCGTCAACAAAATTGATTCCGTATACCTGCTGTACAGCAATGAGCAAAAGAACCGGGCCAACAAGCAAAAGATCGAATGGCTCAACAATGAACTCGCCCAGGTTGAAATCAAGATGCAGAATTTTGAGAACTACTTCGAAGATTTCACCCTGAAGAACAAGAGCAGTAACGTGGATAGCGACCTGCGGAAGACGATTTTCCTCATCAATTCCATCGACTCCCAACGCTTTGAACTCACCAAGAAGATAAACGAACTCAATGCGTTGACCGATGAACTCACCGCCGGTCACGTCATGGCTTCCAATGCCGTGCTACCCGATTACCTGAACAAGGAGATTGAAGCCTACCAGAAACTCGCTCAGGAGCAGAAGCGCTTGACGCTCTCCTACAAAGACAACACCTACGCCTACCAGCAAAAAGAGAATGAGATCAGCGCGGCACGGACCAACCTGTTTAACCAGGCCCAGGAATTGCGCAAACGGTGGCTGGCTTCGCTCTCCGAACTGAACGAAAAAAAGGACAAGCTGGAAAAGCAGTTTGCCACCATGCCCGAGAAAGGAACACAGTACTCCAAGAATCAGCGCTTTTACAAACTGTATGAGGAGTTCTACCTGAGCATGATGCAGGCCAAGGCGGAATTTGAAATTGCCCAGGCCGGAAGCACGCCGGACTTCAAGATTCTTTCCTCGGCCACCTTTTCAAGCGAGGCGGTGGCCCCTAACCGGCCCATGATCTACGCCATTGGTTTCATGACCGGTATCGTGATCAACTTCTTCTTCATCGGCCTGGTCTATGTCATCAACAACAAAGTCATGGGCGTGCAGGAGATTGAAAGCGGAACGCAGGCACCCATCCTCGGCGTGATCCCGGAAATGCGCAACAAGTCGACCAGCCCGTTCTACATTGTCGACCATCCGCGGTCGGTAGTGAGTGAGGCGATCCGGACGCTCCGCACCAACCTGGATTTCTTCGCCTCGGATCATGCCAAAAAGGTAATTGTGATTTCCTCCACCGTTTCGGGAGAAGGCAAGTCGTTCCTCGCCATGAACCTGGGAGGCATCCTGGCCTTGTCGCGAAAAAAAGTAATTCTGCTTGACCTGGACATGCGCAAAGCCAAGGCACATGCCTACGCCAGCAGTGATCCCAACAAGGGCGTCAGCTCAATTCTTATCCAGCGGAATACGCCCGAGGAATGCATCATCCATACGGCCGTGGATGGATTTGACTTCATACCCTCCGGCGTCCATCCGCCAAATCCCTCGGAGCTGTTGTTGAACGGCGAATTCGAAGGGCTGCTGAGGAAGCTGCGTGAAACGTATGATTATGTTGTTATCGACACGCCCCCGGTAGGTCTGGTCACCGATGGCATCATGGCCATGAAACGAGCCGATATTTCCATTTATGTGGTGCGTGCCAACTATTCCAAAAAAGAATTCCTTCGCAACATCGACCGCATCATCTCGATCAATAAGCTCTCCAACGTTTCGGTCGTATTGAACGCCCTGCCGAGCAGTGGCAAGACGTACGGGTACGGATACTACCAGGAGGATGGCCTGAGAAAGAACTGGAGAAAGAAGTTTTTCCGGTCGTAACGTGTTTTCTTTCTTCAGCAAGCCCGCCTTCCGCCCCACCCCCCTGGTGACGGACATGCATTCACACCTCATCCCCGGAATTGATGACGGGGTGAAAACGCCGGAAGAATCATTGGAGGTGATCGATCGCCTGATGGAACTGGGTTACCGGAAGTTCATCACCACACCGCACATCATGACGGATTACTTCGGTAATACCCGGGAATCGGTGCAGTCAGCTTACGCGCAATTCCTTCCCCTGTTGCGTGAAAGGAATTACACCATGCCCTTTGAGGTGGCTGCGGAATATTACCTGGATGATGAGCTGATCGGGATGGTGGAGAGAAAGGAGAAATTGCTGACGTTTGGCTCCACCTACCTGTTGTTTGAAACCAACGTGATCAGCGAACCGCTCCAGCTGAAGGAATTTATCTTTGCAATCACCCTCCAGGGCTACAAGCCTATCCTGGCTCACCCGGAACGCTACCAATATATGACGCTCGAGAAGGCAGAAGATTTGCGAAATCGCGGCGTATTGCTTCAGTTGAATCTCCTGTCGCTGATCGGTCATTACGGTCCGCCCATACAACGGCTGGCCGAGAAGCTGATCGCCCGCGGATGGGTGGATATGCTGGGCACCGATTGCCATAACCTGGAACACACGCGCCTCCTTCAGGCGGTCTTCAAGACCTCGGCATACCGGAAGGCGCTTGACCTGCCCTTGCTGAACCAAACGATTTGATGATGGTTGCCGTAACCGGAGCATCGGGTCTTGTCGGACAATCGCTGGTTGAACACCTTCTCGGTGCGGGCATGAAATTGACCGCCATCGTTCGTCGCCAGGGCATAAGGTTTCCTGAGGGTGTGATTGTCCGTGAAGCTGACATCTTGGACCCTTTCTCACTGAAGGATGCGTTGCAGGGCGTGGACACCGTGATTCATGCGGCGGGCCTGGTATCGTTCAACCCACGACGGCGGGATGAAATCTTCAGGGTGAACGTGGAAGGTACGCGAACGGTGGTGAATACGTGCCTGAAGGAAGGCATTCCGCACTTTATTCAAATAAGTTCCGTGTCGGCTTTGGGACGGAAACTGAACGAGCCCGTTTCCGAACGGGATCCATGGACCGGACAATTTGCCAATGCCTATGCAACCTCCAAATATTTGGCTGAGCTCGAAGTATACCGTGGCGCCGAGGAGGGCTTGATCGTTGGTCTGGTGAATCCATCCGTTATCCTGAGCGGCGCACCTCTTCACCGGAGTTCCGCAGCCTTGTTTGATTATGCCTGGAAGGAACGGCCATTCTATACCGACGGTCTGCTGAATTACGTGGACGTGCGTGACGTAGCCGACGCGGTGATTAACCTCGTGCGTCAACCGCAGCCCGGTGAACGATTTACCCTGTCTGCCGGAAGCATCAGGTACCTCGAGTTCTTTACACGGCTGGCTCGTCAATGGAAGAAGAGGCCCCCGCATATCCGCATTCCGTCCCGGCTGGTCAGTTGGTTTGGAGTCGCCGAAGAAATCCGGTGCCGCCTGCTTCATACCGAACCTGTGGTGACTCGTGATTCTGCGGCCATGACCGTGCGGAATTTTCAATACAACGTGAGCAAGGCCCGCCAGATGCTGGGGATGCGTTTCCGCGACCTTGATGATACGATAGCCTGGTGCTGCTCCGAGTATGTCCAACATGTTAACGGGAACAAATGAGAGAAGCAAGTTGTACTTGCTTTAAATAAGCCTCAATTTTGTCGCAGAATGAGGGGCTGGTGGCCCTCCGGCATAGATATCCGGGCCCGGTTTTGTATTTTGGTGAAACCCGTTGAGCATGGCGCAAGAGTTCAGGAAACGTGAGGAGGAGGAAGAGTTAGTCCGGCAATTCGAAGAAATCCTAAAACGAAAGACGACCGCCTTTTTCGATCTCGAGGCCTACGAGACCATCATCTATTACTACATGGATCACGCCAAGCACAAGAAGGCGCTGCAGGCGGTCCAGATGGCCATGACGCAGTATCCCTACTCCAATGAATTGGTAGCCGTCAAAGCGCAGGTGCTCTCAAACCTCCAGCAATACGACGAAGCACTTCAACTGCTGGATGAGGCGCTCAATCTTCACCCCGGCGATCTCGACATCCTCCTTTCCATGGGGTCAATCTATTCCCTGCAAGGCAATCATGACAAGGCGATTGAGTTGTATGAACACGCGTTGACCCTCTCGGACGGTGAACAGGATGAGCTGAACTACAACCTGGGGCTTGCCTACCAGAGCAAGGAAGAATACGGCAAGGCCATTGAATGTTATAAGAAGGCGGTGGAAGGCAACCTGAACCACGAAGGAGCGCTTTATGAACTGGCGTATTGCCTGGACGTAGTGGGGCAGCTGGAGACAAGCATCTCCTACTATCGCAAGTTCATTGACGAAGACCCCTTCTCCGCTCCCGCCTGGTACAACCTGGGCATCGTATGCAACAAGCTCGAACGTTACGATGAAGCCATCGAAGCGTATGAGTATGCCTTGGCCATTGACGAGAACTTCGCCTCCGCGTGGTTCAACCTGGGCAATGCGCTCATGAACAAACAACTCTACACCAAAGCGCTGGATTCCTTTCGTCGCACGGTCGACATTGAAGGTCCAAGTCCTGAGGTGTATTGCTGCATGGGCGCTGCCTATGAAGGACTGGAGCAATATGACCTTGGCCTCAAGTATTTTCAAAAGGCAACCAAGCTCGACAGCCTTTACGACGAAGCGTGGTATGGCGCGGGGAGTTGCCTGGAGAAACAGGAAAAGTGGTACCAGGCCCTTCACTTTTTTAACAAGGCCATCAAACTCGACTCACAAAATCCTGACTACTGGAAAGCAGCGGCCCATGCCGAATTCAAGATAGGAAATACGATCTCCAGCATCAGCGCCTACGAGGAGGCCAGCCACCTCGGAGCGAGCGACAAGGAAATCTGGCTGAACTGGTCGTTTATCTATTATGACCGCGGCGAGTACGACAAGGCCGTGGAAGTCATGCTCCAGGGACTTTCCGAGCTTCCGGATGAGCCCGAATTTTTGTATCGCATCGCCATCTACCTGATTGAAGCCGGAAAATTCAAAGAAGCGTTCCACTATCTTGAAAATGCACTACTTTTGAACTTCGAAGGTCACACCGTGTTGTTCGACTTCTTCCAAAAGCCTGAAACACAGAAGGCCCTATTCAAAATCATCGATCAATTCCGTAAAGAAAATCCGTCATGAATTATACGCTTAAGAATTTGCCTGAGCGAACCGTAAAGCCCAGGCAGTTGGGATTTACTATGGCCATGGACAAAGGCCTCAGTGTGCGGCAGGCCGAAGACTTCATGTCGGTTGCCGCCGACCATGTAGATATTGTCAAGTTGGGTTGGGCCACGTCATACGTGACACCGAGGCTAAAAGATAAAATCAAGGTATATACGGAAGCGGGCGTGCCCTGCTACTTCGGAGGCACCTTGTTTGAGGCCTTCATCATTCGCGATCAGTTTGAAGACTACCGCAAGATTCTGGACAACTTCGGCCTTCAGTATGCCGAAGTGAGCGACGGCTCGATCGACCTCGACCACGACAAGAAATGCGAATACATTCGTCAGCTTACGAAGCAGGTGACCGTTCTGTCGGAAGTGGGCTCCAAAGACGCCGACAAAATCATCCCTCCGTACAAATGGATTGAGCTCATGCAGAAAGAACTCGACGCAGGATCCTGGAAGGTGATCGGTGAAGCCCGCGAGGGCGGAAACGTGGGTCTCTTCCGCGGTACCGGCGAAGTACGGTCAGGATTGGTCCAGGAAATCCTCACCAAGATTCCCTTTGAACGGATCATCTGGGAAGCCCCTCAAAAGGCGCAGCAGGTTTGGTTCATTAAACTGCTTGGCGCCAACGTCAACCTCGGCAACATCGCACCCGAAGAAGCCATCCCGCTGGAGACCATTCGCCTTGGGTTGCGCGGAGATACATTCCTTCATTTTCTGGGACTTCAGCGCAAACGTGATAACTCAACACCGGCATTCGAGATCGACTAGGCCGGGAGGCTTATCATGAGACGACCTAAAGATTATCTCCTCCTTTACCTCAAAGGCGTAAGCATGGGTGGCGCCGATGTAATCCCCGGCGTATCCGGCGGTACCATCGCGTTCATCTCCGGCATCTATGAGGAACTGATCAACTCCATCAAGTCCATCGATGGCCAGGCGGTAAGACACCTCCTTTCTTTCAAGGTAGCCGACTTCTGGAAACACATCAACGGCAACTTCCTCATAACGGTGCTGGCGGGCATTCTCACCAGCCTGATCACCCTCGCCCGCCTGATGACGTACCTGCTGGAAAACCACCCCATCGCGATCTGGTCGTTCTTTTTCGGGCTTATCCTGGTGTCATCTCCCTTAATCATGCGGGACATACACCGATGGCACATGGGGACAGCGTTGGCTTTTGTCATAGGGATCGTGGTTGCCTATATCATCACCATACTTTCTCCGACCCAAACGCCCACCAACCTGTTTTTCATCTTCTTCTGTGGCGCATTGGCCATCTGCGCGATGATTCTGCCCGGGATTTCCGGCGCCTTCGTTCTGCTGCTCATAGGCAAGTATGAGTACATGATCAATGCGCTCATTAACTTTGACCTGCCGGTGATATTGGTCTTTGCCGCGGGATGCGTTATCGGGCTCATCAGTTTCTCACACGTGTTGAGTTGGATTCTGGACAAGTACCGCTACCCGGCCCTGGCCCTGCTGGCAGGATTTATGATCGGCTCGCTCAATAAAGTATGGCCCTGGAAAGAAGTGGTAGCCTACCGGTTTAATCATGAAGGTGTTCAGGTGCCGGCCTTTGACAAGAGTGTGTTACCCGGCCGCTACCTTGAAGTCAGCGGTCAGGATCCTAAACTGTTTTACGCCATCTTATTTGCCGCTGCGGGGGTGTTCCTGGTGGTAGCAATTGAAAAAACGGCAGCGTATATCCGCTCCAAAAACTAATCATGGAAAAACGATTTGGCCTCATTGGTTCCACCGTCAGTCACTCCTTCTCGAAGAATTATTTCGACGAGAAATTTTTCCAGGAGGGCCTGCGGGACTATCACTACGATCTCTACCCACTCCCCAGTGTGGACGCTCTCCCCGGCCTGCTGAAAGAAGTGCCCGAACTGGTTGGACTTAACGTTACCATCCCTTACAAGGAGCAGGTCATGAAATACCTGACTGAAATTGACCCGGCCGCAAAGGCGATTGGTGCGGTTAACGTGATCAAGATCAGCGGGTCGAAGCTGGCCGGATACAACACGGACAGCGACGCTTTCCTGGAAACCATCGAAAAATGGTTCCCGAATGCAACCGGGTCAAAAGCACTTATCCTCGGAACCGGGGGTTCTGCCAAAGCTGTGCAAGTGGCGCTGAAAAAACTCAACATTCCTTACAAGCTTGTTTCCCGCGAGAAAGGCAATGCCGACTATGACTACGGCGACCTGGGGAAGAAGAGCAAGGTGCTTCCTGAATTTAACCTCCTTATCAACACCACGCCTCTCGGGATGAGCCCGAATACGAATGCCTGCCCTCCCATTGATTACGAGATGCTGGATTCCAGCCATTTTGTTTATGACCTGATCTACAATCCCGCCCGCACCCTCTTTCTCCAAAAGGCCGAGATGCACGGATGCACGATCAAGAACGGCCTGGAGATGCTCCATGTGCAGGCGGAAAAGTCGTGGAAGATCTGGAATTTATAACGGGTCTAAGCTCGGGCTCCAGGCAGGGTTTCCTGTTGCTGCTGAACTAATAAGGATTTCCTCCAGGGGTCACCTGACCAACCCAACTTCCAGGTTAGTAATTTGAACCCGGGCCATCCTGGGAGACTTGGCCACGAGGCAACTTGTTTGTTAAAGAGCCCATGCTCCATTATTTTACCCATCCGGAGAAAAGACCTGAATTCGAAACCAGACTGAACCTGTTCCGTGGACTTCCAACTTACCAGCGAATACACCCCTACCGGCGACCAGCCACAAGCCATTGAAAAGCTGGTGAAGGGGTTGAATGAGGGCGAAGCGCATCAGACTTTGCTGGGCGTAACCGGGTCCGGCAAAACGTTCACCATGGCCAACGTGATTGCCCGAACCAATCGACCGACACTGATCCTGAGTCATAACAAAACGTTGGCAGCTCAACTGTACGGCGAGTTCAAGAATTTCTTTCCCAACAACGCCGTTGAATATTTCATTTCCTACTACGACTACTATCAGCCCGAGGCGTATATCCCTTCCTCGAACCTGTACATCGAAAAGGACTTGTCCATCAACGAAGAAATAGAAAAACTCAGGCTTAGCGCATCCTCGTCCCTGCTCACCGGACGTCGCGATGTACTGGTGGTGGCATCCGTGTCGTGCATCTACGGCATGGGTAACCCCGAGGAATTCGGGAATAACCGCATTCAGTTGAAAGTAGGAGAAGTCATTTCCCGCAACAAGCTGCTGTTCGCCCTGGTGGATATCCTTTATAGCCGCACCGAGGCTGACTTCAAGCGCGCCACGTTCCGGGTAAAGGGTGACACCGTCGATGTTTACCTTGCCTACGCCGACTATGCGGTGCGCATCTATTTCTTCGGTGACGAAATTGAGTCGCTGCAGCGGATCGACCCCCACACAGGAAAACGAATATCTGACGAGCAGCAGGTAACCATCTTTCCCGCCAACCTGTTTGTCACGGGAAAGGAGGCTCTCAACCTCGCTATCCGGGAAATTCAGGACGACATGATGCTGCAGGTGCAGATGTTTGAGCAGGAAAAGCGACACCTGGAGGCCAAGCGCCTGAAAGAGCGTACCGAGTTTGACCTGGAAATGATGCGCGAACTGGGCTACTGCAGCGGCATCGAAAACTACTCCCGGTACTTTGATCGCAGAAAAGCTGGAGACCGTCCATTCTGCCTGCTCGATTACTTCCCTGACGATTACCTGATGATCATCGATGAAAGTCACGTCACGGTTCCCCAGGTCCGTGCCATGTGGGGAGGCGACCGGTCGCGCAAAGTTAACCTGGTGGATTACGGCTTCCGCCTGCCGGCCGCGTTGGATAACCGGCCTCTGACTTTTAATGAGTTTGAGGCCCTGGTCAACCAGGTCATCTACGTGAGTGCCACCCCCAGTGAATACGAACTCCGCAAGTCAGAAGGCGTGGTCGTGGAGCAGCTGATCCGTCCTACCGGATTGCTGGATCCCTCGATCGATGTGCGGCCCAGCAAAAACCAGATCGACGACCTATTGGAGGAAATCGACGAGCAGGTGAAGAAGAAGGAGCGGGTATTGGTGACCACGCTGACCAAACGGATGGCTGAGGAGCTCACCAAGTACATGGAGCGCGCCGGGGTCAAGTGCCGCTACATCCATTCCGAAGTCACCACCCTTGACCGGGTTGAAATCCTGCGCGAGTTGCGGCTCGGAATATTCGATGTTCTCGTAGGGGTAAACCTGCTTCGTGAAGGACTGGACTTGCCAGAGGTGTCACTGGTGGCGATTCTGGACGCTGACAAGGAGGGGTTCCTGAGAAACCAGCGTTCGCTGGTGCAGACGATCGGGCGGGCCGCGCGGAACGTAAACGGACGCGTGATCATGTATGCCGATACCATTACGGAATCCATGCAGCAAGCCATCGATGAAACCAACCGGCGCCGGCAGATTCAGCAGGACTACAACCTGGCCAACAACATCACGCCGCAGACCATTATCCGCTCCAAAGATTCCATCCTGAGTCAAACGGCGGTCGCCGACTCGAAGAAGTCCGTGAAGAAGTACTACGTTGAAAACGAGGAGAAGTCACTGGCCGCCGATCCCGTTGTGGCGTTCATGAGCCGGGAAGAGTTGGCCAAATTGACCGAGCAAACACGCCGGGCCATGGAGAAGGCGGCAAAAGAACTTGAGTTTATGGAAGCTGCCCGACTGCGGGATGAGTACCTGGCGCTTCAGAAAATGCTCGAAGAGCGAAAATGAAAAGGGGATGCATCAGCACCCCCTTTGTAATTTATTTGGCGGCATACCGCTTGGCCACCTCATTCCAATTCACCACGTTCCACCACGCCGCGATGTAGTCCGGGCGCCGGTTCTGGTAGTGCAGGTAGTAGGCATGCTCCCACACGTCAAGCGCAAGGATGGGCGTACCTTTTACTTCGGCAATGTCCATGAGGGGATTGTCCTGGTTGGGGGTTGATGAAATGGTCAACTTCCCGTTTCCGTCTTTGGTGAGCCAGGCCCATCCCGAACCAAAGCGGCCAACACCAGCGGCTGCGAACTTGGTTTTGAATTCTTCGAAGTTTCCAAAGGCTGCGTTGATGGCATCGGCCACAGCTCCCGTCGGTACCCCGCCTGCATTGGGCGCCATAAGCGTCCAGAAGAGGCTGTGGTTGTAGTGTCCGCCACCATTGTTTCTTACGGCAACCGGGTGCTTGGAGATGTTACGACAGATGTCTTCAATACTCTGGCTTTCTTCCGGCTTGCCCGCCAGGGCGTTATTCAGGTTGGTCACGTAAGCGTTATGATGTTTGCCATGATGGATTTCCATCGTGCGGCTATCGATGTGCGGCTCCAACGCGGTGGGTGCATAGGGCAGCGGAGGTAAGGTAAAAGCCATGGATTAATGCGTTTGGTTTGATAAGTAAATATACAACCGACCGATCGAACGGAAAGTTTTCAATAGGCCAAAAAATGAGGTATTAGAGCATTCTCACATCTTCCGGATCAGTTCGCCGAGGGTTTTGAGCCCATGATCTACCTTGGTGCTCCAGGGCAACCCAAAACTGAGACGGAAGCAATTTTTGAATTTCCCCTGGGACGAAAAGATCTGTCCCGGCGCGATACCCATGCCAGCCCTGAGGGCTTTCTTATGAAGCTGATAGGTGTCGACATGCTTGCCCAGCTCAATCCACAAAGCGAAACCACCCTGTGGACGGGTCATCCGCGTGTCTTCCGGGAAATACCTTGAAATCGCTTCGATATACCTGAGACTTTGGGTATGGAGGGCACGTCGCAAATGCCTGAGGTGAAGTTCATACCGTCCATTGGCCAGGAAGCCGGCAATGGCCGCCTGAGCCAACGTATTGGTAGAAACGTTGTTCATCCGTTTGATCCGTACAATCTGTTCTTTATACCGACCCGGGATCACCCAACCGATGCGATATCCGGGAGCGAGGGATTTGGAGAAGGATCCACATTGGATAACCAGGCCCTCCGTATCATATGCCTTGCACGTGCGGGGTCGTGTCTTGCCGAAGAACAATTCTCCATAAATGTCATCTTCAATGAGGGGGATGTTCTTGCGCGTCAAAAGCTCCACCAATTCCTTCTTCTTGTGATCGGGAAGGCAACTACCCATGGGATTGTTGAAGTTGCACACAAACAAACAGGCCTTGATCGAAAACCGCCGGATGGCCCTCTCCAGTTGGTCAAGGTCGATGCCGGTAGCCGGATCGGTGGGAATCTCCACCACTTTTAATCCCAGGCTCTCCATGGCCTGGAAGATGCCAAAGTAGGTAGGGCTTTCAATCGCCACGGCATCCCCTGGTTTGGTAATGGCCTTCAGCGTCAGGGACAAGGCCTCCATGCAGCCCGCCGTCACCACGATATCGTCGGCACCTAACGTGCCGCCCCAGTTGAAAGACTGTCGTGCTATTTGTTTGCGCAACTCCACATTCCCCTGCACGTGCTCATAATTAAGGCAGCTGTCCGGCGCGTTGCGGAGGGCTTGCACCACCGCTTTATTCAACTTCGCCGCCGGCAGGAGCGCGTGAGCGGGGGCGCCGAGCGCGAAGTTCAGCAGTTTATCGGAACGAAGGTCCTTATATACGCTGCTGATCATCTCGTCGATGGTAACCGGTACGGGCTTCTCCGCAGGATCGCAGCACTGAGGGACATCGAGCGTATGGGTGGGGGAAAACTTGACATAATAGCCCGATTGCGGGCGGGCTTCTACCAACCCTTTGCTCTCCAGGTGATAGTACGCCTGAAAGGCTGTACTCAGGCTTATGCCCTGCTCCTTACTCAGTGATCGCACGGAGAGCAGTTTATCCCCCACTTTGAGCGCGCGCTTTTCGATAAGCTGTTCGATCCGATCCGCTACTTCCTGGTAGAGATGGTCGGTTGTCATGGCAGGCTTCATTTTTTTTTGAGTGGCTGAGGTTTCGAAAGTTCAAGGGTATAGGTTACACGACACATTCAGCAAAAGAAAATTTGCCTTTGGGTGGTTGTTGCCGCATTTCATTGTTCGGAAAACTGATATGGTCAAAATACTAAAAACTGAAACTGTTTAGTACACGTTCAAATGTAGAAAATTGTTTCGGTTATCACGCGGAAGGTTAACAAGAATCGGGTTGATGACCGGCAAGGAGCAAATGACTTTTGTGTCCACACAAAATCAAACGCGCATGAAGACGTATACGCTTTTTGTTCTGACGATGTTAAACGCTGCCGCGGTATGGTCGGCACCCGGCGATTCGGTGGCGGCACAGCCTGCAGCACCGTCGCCCTGGAAATTCACAACCCGCATGCACTCACGCGGATTGTTTTCCTATGGTGGCCGGCTGGTCTCCGAAAACCCTGTCATGGACCTTAGCATATCGTATTCAGCGAAGACCTGGGGATTTCAGTTTTTCAAAGCGGTGGACCTCAGCGACCGTCGCACGCCAATCAATTTTGCCTTTGCGCTGGTTAACCGGCCGTTCCATATTGGAAAACGGCTCACCATTACACCCAGCGCCGGTGTGCTTCTCGAGCAGTTTGAATCCATTGCCGATCACGGTTCAGACGCGGTGGTACTGATCACCACGACCTACCGTTTCAGCAAGGAAATCGCGCTCGAGCACAGCTCCCTTGCCGGAAACCTTGTACTCACACCGGAGTTTCGCGATTGGGTGAACCGTCTGCGCCTGCTGTATTCGAAAGGGCATCTGGATGTCACCCTTTTTGGATGGCATAACAATGCCGCCTTTGACCAAAGCGCTTATGTGACAACGGGTGCCAGCATCTTCTACAGCCGGCTGAAACTGGACAAGGCGTTGGCCTTGCAGGCAGGCGTCACCGGATTATGGATGGCCACGGCTACTGAAGAAGAAACAATGCACCATGCAAGCGGAGTTTTTATCACCCTGGGCCTGTCCGTGAATTAAATCATAAATGCTATGACTGCCCTGATCAAAAAGAACCGAAGAAAGTTGATCGTGCTGATCGGTATTCTCGTTTGTGCTATTCTGATCTCCTTGAAATACACCGTGCTCTATATGCTCTAAACCACCCTTAATTCCGAGATTTGCATGATCACCGTGAACACTAAGAAGAACGTTTTGGCCTACCTCGCGCTGGGAGCGGTTTGCATTATTTGGGGCACCACGTACCTGGCCTTGCGTGTCGGAGTGACGCAGTTCCCCCCCTTTCTGTTTTCCGCCATTCGCTTCCTACTCGCCGGCCCTATTTTGCTGGCCCTGGTTTATCTCCTGGGGAAACTGGAGGCTCCCTCCCGTAAGGTTCTCGCGCAACAGGCCGTCAGCGGCCTCCTTCTCTGCACTTTCGGCGTAGGGATTGTCGGCTGGTCTGAAATGTATGTCTCCAGTGGCCTTGCGGCCATCATCTGTTCGGTGATGCCCATCTGGGTGATGCTCATCAATTTTGCCATCGCCTCG
Organism: Cyclobacteriaceae bacterium; assembly: GCA_041912235.1. Lineage (GTDB taxonomy): Bacteria > Bacteroidota > Bacteroidia > Cytophagales > Cyclobacteriaceae > ELB16-189. The sequence continues at coordinate 471 of JAYRNL010000141.1, read as the reverse complement.
GATGACACGCCAGCCTTCCCGGTTGTACTCGGACTGGTCATCGGGCTCGCAGGCATCCTGTTGATCTTTGGTGAGCACGTTGCCGACTTCTCCAATCCCGGCTATGCGCTGGGGATTGTGACCACTTTCTTGGGCAACATCTGCTGGGCGTTTGGAACCGTTTGGGTAAAGCGCAAGACGCAAGCTACCAATCCCTTTCTCGCCGCCGGCCTGCAGATGTTTTTCGGCGGAATCTTTCTTGTTCCGATGAGCCTGCTTTTTGATGACTACAACTCCATCACTACCAACGGCGATATGATCTTCGCGCTTGCCTACCTTATCCTGTTTGGGTCTGTTGCGGCGTACGCCTGCTACTCCTACGCCATCAAGAAACTCCCCATGACGCTGGTCTCCCTGTATGCCTATATCAACCCCATTGTAGCTGTGGTGCTCGGTGCCTTGCTCCTGAATGAACGACTCAACCTTCGGATT